>CACXGG010000172.1 GCA_902767145.1 Oscillospiraceae bacterium
GGGACTGGCATCCAGAGGCTTATCCACGGAAAGTTCAGCAAGTTCAGGGAACATGACCTTGGCTGTCTCATTGCTGCCCAGGTATCTCTTTTCTGTATCAACAGAGATGATACCGGTGTTGCCTTCCTGGGCAAGAGTGTCGTATGCGGAATCGTCGATATTATAAAGGCTCAGTCTGTAGATTATGAGAAGATAGTCTATCTGGGAAAGCAGATATGAGATGGGCACCAGGATCAGATCACCATTACTATGGGCCTTTCCTCCAAAATAGGCGCATACGGAAAAGACTACGGGCAGGAAAAGAAGAACGATGATTGTATTGGAAATATTCTTCTTTTTGAAATAACTGTATATAAGGGCGATGATGCTTAAGAAGAAGTATACGATGACCATGCAGACGAATACTGAATGCATAAATCCGTATTCCTTTATGATGGTACCATCTTCAAAAACAGGGTTCTTATAAAACAGATCCAACTTTCCGATAGAAAGGACGGAAAGATATACGAGCATGTTAAAAAGATAGAACAGGGCCCTCACAGGTCTTGCTATCTTAATATCACATATACTGAATATACTGAGCATTATGAAGAGGATAAGGAAACATCCTCCCATATATGTAAGCTGAAGGGCACGGACAGCACCATTCAGATCATCAGCCAGATGATAGAAAAGATATCCCATAATGGTAATAGGGATAAAGGTGAATATAAGGGTAAAATGGACATCAAAATTCTTATGCCACATCGTAGCATATATAAGTGTCATCACTAATGAGATGATCAGAAATATAAGACAGAGTACTACCATCTGATGTTCCGTCTCCTTTACCCTCTCCTCATATATTAATTATAAGGGGACAGTTTTTCAATAGATGGTCAGGTGTCGAGTATCTCCGATGCTTCCTCCAGCAGCTTAATGATGGGCAGATGCTGGGGACATACAGCCTCGCACTGACCGCAGGCAACACAGTCTCCCGCCTTGCCGCTGTTCTCTGTAAGGCCCCTGTAGAATGCCCTGGGACGGAAATCATCATTATAGAGGCGCATGGTATTGATGGTCCTGAAGATATCAGGGATCAGGATGCCCATAGGACAGCCGTCGGTACAGTATCTGCAGGCGGTACAGGAGATGGTAGGTGTATCAAGCATAATGGTCTTGACCTTCTCCACCAGTGCCTTCTCCTCCTCCGAAAGAGGCTCGAAGTCTGTAAATGTCTTGATGTTGTCAGCCATCTGCTCTTCTGTGGACATACCTGAAAGGATCATGAAGACTCCGGGAAGAGAACCTACAAATCTCAGGGCCCATCTTGCAGCCGAATCATCAGGTCTTACCTCCCTGTACATATCCATGAGCTCGGGCTTGATGTTAGCCAGCATACCGCCCTTAACAGGCTCCATGATGATCATGGGGATATTTCTCTTAAGAAGGATATCGTACAGCTCTCCTGATCTTACTACCGGGTTATCCCAGTCGGCATAGTTGAGCTGGATCTGTACGAACTCCACTTCGGGATGCTCATCCAGGATCTCCTCAAGAAGCTCCGGGCTTCCGTGGTAGGAGAATCCAAAGTGCTTTATCTTTCCTTCAGCCTTCTTCCGGACTCCCCAGGAGAAGCAGTCATAACTCTCATATGTATCGAAGTTGTTGCCGTCTTCGATGGAGTGGAGAAGATAGTAGTCGAAATAATCCACCCCGGCTCTTTCCAGCTGCTCATTAAAGAGCTTATCCACGTCCTCCTGCTTGTGGATCATCCAGGCAGGAAGCTTAGTTGCAAGTGTAAAGGAATCCCTGGGATATCTCTTAACGATGGCCTCCCTGGCAGCCACCTCCGACTTACCGCCGTGATATACATATGCGGTATCAAAATAGTTCATTCCCGCAGCCATATATGCATCAACCATGTCGCATACGCGTGCGATGTCGATCTCTCCGTCCTTCTCGGGAAGGCGCATAAGTCCAAAACCGAGGCCTGCTTTTCCAGTAAGTTCGACAGCCATAATAGTGCCCTCCCGTAAATGCGGATATACTGGGATTATACTATCTCAGAAGGTCAAAGAAAATCCTCAAAAACGATATTGGCAAAGTCCAGTCCCTTCTCCGTGAGCCTTATGCCCTTAGTATCCTCCTCCAGAAGGCCCGCCTTTTTATCCTTCTCTATCTCCTGACTGAAGACCTCTTTGAGGTCCTTTCCGAACTGCCTTTTAAACTCCCCGGCATCTATCCCGTCGGAAGTCCTGAGCATCAACATGGCATATTCATGTATCTTCGAATCCGCATCCATTACTTCCTCTATCTCTATAAAGGCAGGCTCACTTATATAGGCCTTAACATCGTCACCCTTACTGTATCTCTTTCCGTTCATATATCCCCTGGCGCCGGATCCCAGACCGAAGTATTCACAGCCCCTCCAGTAAGACCCGTTATGGACGCTCTCAAAACCTTTCAGCGCGCAGTTGGATATCTCATAGGGAATATAACCGTTCTCCTTAAGGAAAGACCTGAGAGAATGGTACATCTCACGATCCTCCTCCTGGGAGATATATTCTTCTATATCCTTTCCATATCTCTTCTCGAAAAGTGTCCCCTCCTCTATGGAAAGAGAGTACATGCTTATATGTGTCACGCCGCTGTCTATAAGTTCCTTTGCATCCCGGAGGATATCGTCAGTGGTCTGGCCGGGAACACCCGTCATGAGATCGGCGGAGATGTTCGAAAAACCTGCCTCCCGGGCAGCCTTTATAGCCGCCAGTGCCCCTTCCCTGTCGTGGAGCCTTCCCAGTGTCTTAAGTACCTCATCAGTCAGCGACTGCACACCAATGGAGATGCGGTTAAATCCTGCCTCCCGGTAAGATCTGGCTTTGTCATAAGTCAGGGAATTGGGATTGGCCTCGATGGTGATCTCAGCATCAGCTCCTATGGAAAAGGTCTCCAGCACAAGCCTGAGAACATCCGTTATCTCATCAGAAGAAACGCAGGAAGGCGTTCCCCCTCCGAAGTATATTGTGTCCTTAAGATCATCATTTCTGTCAGGATAAAGAGCTATGGTCTTCCCTATAAATCCGATCTCTTTTCTGAGAGCATCGAAGTAGTCCTTCTCCAAAGATCTGTCAGCAATGGAATAGAAGGAACAGTAGGCACATTTCCTCTCGCAGAAAGGGATATGGATATAGATATGCCTTGCCATCAGAAGGTCCTTCTGTGGACAGGTACTGCCGCGATGGGTTCAGGCTTCTTGATGGCGGTCTTAAAGGCCATCTTAAAATTGATGAAGCTTGGTGAGATATTATTCTCCGGCTCCATATATTCTGAGATCATCTGGGCCCACTTGGCCTTATAGTGTCCGATGGCCGGATATCCGATCTCGATTATATCCTCGTAGTTGTCGGGGCATATGACCTTGCAGAGAGCCTCCCAGGTGCCGCATATGCTGTCCTGGACATATTCCTCAAGATAATCGGTCTCTGCATCGGGATAGGCCTTCAGGAGCGCTCTGGCGTCTCCCAGGAGCCATGCCTCTATCTCTTCTGTACAAAGTCCGATTACGGACCGCAGGTCCGGTGCAAATCTCCTGCAGGTGCTGTAGAGCTCCCTTCGAAGCTTATCAGGATCGTTATCATCGGAATCCATTATGACTATGAGTATGGAATCCGTGCCTCTGAACACCTCGTTATAGGCCCTGCATTTTGCGGGGAGAAGATCCAGAAGGGAACTTGCGAACTTGGGCGGTCTTGCCAGGGGATCCTGGGGCAGGCTTCCGCATCCCCTGTGGGGACGGACAGCTATTTCCGCATCCACAGATGCCTCCTGGCACATGCGGGTCACCAGCCGCTCAACCACGGTGGCTCCCGATTTATCTTCTGTCAGTATCTCGATATGCATCCTTATGCCTCGTACTCGATATCAGTATCCAGGTGTCCGCCATACCAGATGGCGCCCATTCCCACGCCCTGTTTAAAGAGTGCCTCCACCACCTTGTCGGCTCCGGCGCACCTTATATTGACGCTGTCGTCCTCCTCGGATCCGAAGTCCCTGGAGAATACCCAGATCTCCTTGGGATTCATGGTCTCCACTATATAAGGGTTATGGGTGGAGAAGATTATCTGGCTGTAGGGATGGTCGATGGTAAACTGCCTCATCTCATCCGCCAGCACGTCCACCATATCGTGGTAAAGGTCCTTGTCGGGAGTCTCGATAAAGATAGTTGAATGGGGATCCTTATCCCGAAGAAGCAGAAGATATAAGAAGAGCTTATCCGGGCTCTTGGAAAGGTTCTCAGGAAGTCTCTTTTTCTTCTTCATCTCAGGGATCTTGGAATTGATGTCAGCAAGGACGCTTTCGTAACCCCTGGGATCCGTCTTCTTCATATACTCAAGGACGTTACTTACATTGGAGCCGTGGGAGTTCAGATGCTTATGTCCTCCCGGGGCA
>CACXGG010000173.1 GCA_902767145.1 Oscillospiraceae bacterium
CGGTGAGATAGGACAGGTCATCAAGGGGGACTTCCTCTTGGGAACCTGCAGTATCCTTTTCGATGACGGAAAGACAGTCATCTACGATAAGAAGATGCTGGAGGATATTGATCTTTCCTATGCCATGACGGTACATAAATCCCAGGGATGTGAATTCGATAATGTCATCATCGCCCTGGGCAGGATGAACTATAAGCTGTTTTCCTCCAAGCTCCTCTATACTGCGGTGACCAGAGGAAAGAAGAACGTGAGTATCGTTTATTCGGGAAACAGCCTTGAGCGGATGATAAAGAGCAGGGGGGACGACGAAAGGGAGACATCCCTTAAGGACCTTCTCTCCATCCTTGAGAACAGGTATGGGAAATGGGGATCTTAAAGGAAGCAGCAGATATGATCTTTCCCGCCAACTGCATTATATGCGGGGGTTCCACGGACAACAGGATCAGAGGACATGTTGTCTGTAAGAGATGCCTGTCCGGTATGGTGCCCCTGGAAAGGGAAAGACGTTTTTCACCATGTCTTCAGGAGCCTTACAGCGGCGATCCGGTCCCGGGGCTGATCCTTTACATGCCCTATCCCTATGATCCGGTATTCAGGACTTCAGTGAACAGGATGAAGTTCTATTCATGCCCGGAGATCGGAGGTCTTCTGGGAACGCTTCTCGGTACCATGCTGAAGTCCGAGGGGGCATCCGCCGATGCGGTGGTTCACGTGCCTCTTTCAGTAAAAAGACTGAAGGAGAGAGGATACGACCAGGCGGCCATCATCGCAAAAGAGGTGGCTGATATCCTGCAGATCCCCCTTTTCGAGGGAGCAGTGGTAAGAAAGACTGATACCCTGAGGCAGACGGAGAGCGAAAACCGTGCCCTGAACATCAGCGGGGCCTTTGAAGTCCCGGAAAATATGGTTCTTGAAGGCCTCAAGCTAATATTGGTGGACGATGTGGCCACCACCGGAAATACCCTTCACGAAGTGGCATCAGCCCTTGTGGAAAGCGGGGCTTCGGAGGTCTTATGCGCAGCGGTCTGCGGCAACAGGGCAGGGAGAAATACGGAACTCTACTGATGATTTTCTGGGGGTAGTTGGCTTTTCGCGCATTATTATATATAATATAGGTAGCCTGAGGTGGGTGAGTCCTATGTTGAACCTTCATGACGTAAAATGGAACCCGGGTCGGCGGATGTAGGTCAGGCCTTTTTAGTTGGAAGACTGAACTTCGTTGCAGGGTACCGCCCTGGAGAATTCGGGGTGTCAAACAGGGTCATTCATTTCAGGTTCTTTATGCCTTAAAAGAATGGAGTAGTTTTTGGGCTTAATTAATGATGCAAAACAGATCGCCAGGCGCGACCCGGCTGCCCGTGGGGTAGTCGGTGTTATTTTGTTGTATTCCGGATTTCACGCACTCTGCTATCACAGGGTAAGCCACTTTTTGTACAGGCATAAGCTCTATGCCCTGGCAAGGTGGAATTCCCAGTGTGCCAGGTTCTGGACCGGTATCGAGATCCATCCCGGCGCCACTATAGGAGACGGTCTTTTCATCGACCACGGAATGGGTATCGTCATCGGCGAGACTGCTGTCATCGGCAATAACTGCACCATCTATCATAACGTCACATTAGGCGGAAGAGGACATGCCAAGGGTGAGAAGAGACATCCCACCATCGGAGACAATGTCCTTGTGGGTGCCGGCGCAAAGCTCCTGGGACCCATCACTGTGGGTGACGGAGCCAGCATCGGAGCCAATGCCGTGATCCTTCACGACGTACCCGACGGTGCTACCATCGTAGGTGTCCCCGGAAAGGTGGTCAAGATCGACGGTGAAAGATCCGTCTCCCATGCTGAGGAGCTCGACCACGCCCTTAATGACGACCCTGTTGAGACAGAGCTCCAGAGCCTGTGCAATACGGTGAACCAGATGCAGGGAAGGCTTACGGAGCTCACTATGGAACTGGAAAAAATGAAGAAAGAGGATAAGAAATGATGAGATTATTCAACACGCTCACAAGATATAAGGAGGAATTCGTTCCCATCCAGGAAGGTCATGTAAAGATGTATGCCTGCGGCCCCACGGTCTATAACTATTTCCATCTCGGAAACGCCAGGCCTTTCGTTACCTTCGATACCCTGAGAAGATATCTTGAATACAGGGGCTACGAGGTTGAATTCTGTCAGAACTTTACTGATATCGACGATAAGATGATCAAGCGCGCCAACGAAGAGGGCGTTACCGTCAAGGATATCGCCGAGAGATACATCAAGGAATACTACATCGACGCAGACGGCCTTAACTGTAAGAGACCTACATACCAGCCCAGGGCTACAGAGTCCATCGGTGCCATCATCGGTATCGTTAAGGCTCTTTACGACAAGGGCATCGCATATGTCATCGAAGGTGACGGCGTATACTACGACGTGACAAAGAAGGAAGACTACGGTAAGCTCTCCCACTATAACCTCGAGGACCTTAATCCCGGCGGCGGTGAGAGACAGGCTTCCTATGACGGAAAGAAGAACCCCGGAGATTTTGCGCTCTGGAAGTTCAAGAAGGAGGGAGAGCCCTCCTGGAACTCCCCCTGGGGAGAGGGAAGGCCCGGCTGGCACATCGAGTGCTCTGCCATGATCAAGAAGCATCTCGGTGAGACCATCGATATCCACGGCGGCGGACAGGATCTTATCTTCCCCCATCACGAAAACGAGATCGCACAGAGCGAGGCAGCCAACTGCTGCACTCTTGCAAATTACTGGGTACACAATGCCTTCGTAAATGTTGACGGAGAGAAGATGAGTAAGTCCCTGGGCAACTTCTTTACCATCAGGGATATCGTCAAGCATTTCCCCTACAAGGTAATAAGGTTCTTCATCGTTTCCGGTCACTACAGGATGCCCATCAATTTCTCTGACGAGCTCCTGAGAGCGTCACAGACAGGACTTCAGAGGATCGCCACAAGTGCCGCCAACCTTAAGTTCGCTCTTTCCAGCGATTCATACGAAGGAACGGATGAGGATGCTTCCAAGGTCCTCGATGAAGCTGTAAAAGAGGCAGTTGATTCCTTTGTTTCACACATGGATGATGACCTTAACACGGCTGATGCCGTAACTGATATATTCGGACTTGTAAAGGCAGCCAATACTGCCATAGATTCCAAGGCTTCCAAGGCGTCACTTCAGAATGCCCTGGATAAGCTTACAGAGATCACAGATGTCCTCGGTCTTGATATAGCTGAGGATCCTGAGGAGATCCCTGAGGAGATCATGGATCTTGTGGAGCAGAGAGCTGCTGCCAAGAAGGAGAAGAACTTCGCCGAGGCTGACAGGATCAGGGATCTTATCACATCGAAAGGATATTCCGTTAAGGATACCCCCAACGGACCCCAGGTGGAGAAGTTATGATAATCCCCTTTATTTCCACAGATCTCCGTGAAGTGAATTCCTCTGCGCTGGCCTATATAGGTGACAGCGTATACGAGCTTTACGCCAGATGCCACGTGGCATCAAGATCTGCCTCTGATTCCGGAAAGATGCATAAGAAGACCATAAACTATGTATCTGCCGCTTCCCAGGCCAGGGCCGTCAGGGCTCTTGAGCCGGAACTTGATGAAGAGGAACTTGGTTATTTCAGAAGGGGAAAGAATTCCAATCCCCCCACGGTCTCCAAGAATGCCAGCCCTGCCGACTATATGTATGCAACTGGTTTTGAATCCCTCATAGGATTCCTTTTCCTGGATAACAGGGAGAGCAGGCTGGACTATATTATCGAAAGAGCATTTGAGGTCCTTGACGATGAGAAATAAGGATAGAGAAGTGAGAAAAGAACCGGAACTTACCGCAGACAGGCTGGAGGGCAGAAATGCTGTCCTTGAAGCCCTCAATGCAGGAAGGGAGATCAACAAGATCTGGATCCTGGATCCCAAGGACGGAAAAAGGCTGGATCCTACTCTCATGAAGATCCTGAAGGAGACCTCCGAAAGAAAGATAGTCACCGTAAGATGCAGAAGGGATGTGCTGGACAGGATGAGCCAGACCCACAACCATCAGGGTGTCATCGCCTCTGTGGCATCCCATGAATATACTGATATCGACGATATCCTGAAAAAGGCAGAGGAGGAGGGACATGCTCCGCTGCTGGTGGTACTGGACGAGCTCAAGGATGCATATAATCTGGGCTCTGTCTTAAGGATCGCCGACTCTGCAGGAGTAGACGGAGTGATAATCCCTAAACACAGGTCCATCGGCCTTGACAGTGCCGTGGCAAAAGCTTCTGCCGGTGCCATCGAGTATGTGCCTGTAGCCAGGGTCACCAATATCGCACAGACCTTAAGGGAACTTAAGGACAGGAACGGATTCTGGGTCTGCGGGACTGCGGCGGAGGGAAGTATCCCTTATGACACCGCCGACTACAAAGGTCCCCTCGCCATCGTTATCGGAAGTGAGGGCGACGGAATGAGGGACTCGGTAAGGAAGGAATGTGATTTCCTTATCTCCATACCCATGGCGGGTAAGGTCAACAGCCTTAATGCGGCAGTTGCCTGCGGGATAATCGTTTTCGAGGCAGTGAAAGGCAGAAAGTAAGGCAATGAGAAGAGGGGCGAAAAGGATCATATGCGGGCTTCTGGCCACAGTCATCATGGGATCATGTATCTCATGTTCCGTGGACAGGGGAGCCATGGATCTCGTAACTTCATATGCCACCGCCCTCATCGCCAGGGACAGGGCAACTCTTAACGTTGGTACCCTTCCCGGAACTGATACTTCCTGCTTCGATATATGTTCCGACGGTACTTATAAGGACAAGGCAGTAGATCTCATACTTCAGAGGACCACCGTAAAGGTAATAAACGATGAATCGTCCGCCAGGAAAAAGGACGAAAAGGGCACATTAGTCTGTGTCTTCACCATGCCTGACTATGAAGCTGTCCTTTCATCATCTCCTGCTTCCCTTACTGAGTTTGCCACCATGCTTGATAATGCAGCGGAAAAGGAAGTCAGGATAACCTTTGAGCTTCAGTATCAGATCGATGAGTGGTATGTTACAAATCCTGCGGCTTTGAGCGAGGCTCTCTACACGCCTTTATACGCTCCCAGATACCCCTTCGTCATGCAGTTCGAAGAGGAGATCGTAAACGTTGATTTCATCGATTCCGATAACGGAACATATACCGATTCCAACAAGCTCCAGGCAGTATTTACCATGTCTGACGATTTCACCAGTTCGGGACTCTTTACATCCCTGACATACGATCTTTACCGCGGCAACGAGATCATCTATTCCGGACCATGTATCGACGGAGATGATGATGTGATCAGATGTACCGCCTATGTCATGAGTACGGATCTTTCTGAATATCCCGTATTCCCCAAGGACACTTATTCCTTCGTCATCAAGAGCGGTGAGGATGAGCTCTTCATGGCCGATGTCTCAGAAGATCTTACAGATGAGTATTTCTCCGACAGTTCCATCGTGCTCACGGACTACTGGCTCAATGAGGACGTATACGGCGGTTACTATAACGTTGATTCCTTCACCACTGTCGTAGCTCTCGACCAGTATTATCTTGGAAGCGGAAAAGACTACGAACTTACATATCTCGCCTGGGGACCTGACGGACAGATGTCCGAGGAAGACGAGCCTTCCTATGAGGGTACAAATGCCATCTGCACATTCCAGGCTGATGAGCAGCTCCCCACAGGCACCTACTATATCATCGTCTACAATAACGGGACCCAGATCCTGACGAAATCCGTTGATGTGGTGGATAACCTTAATCCCAACGATTTTACGGAGCTTGAGGTTCCCGTGGTCAGTGATCCCGAACCTGAGGAGGGACAGCTTGCAGATAAGGTCCTTGTCTATTCTAACGGCAGGAGCAATATCGACCTTCTCAACAGCTATACTGATGTGCAGTTCGAGTATGTAAATCCTTCCCTGAACCTCTATGAGCACGAACTTGATGCAGTCCTTGCTTCAGGTGACGGAGCACCGGATATCTTCTTCTGCGATTCCTCCTATGTCTCCAAGTATGCAAACTCTGAATATACGCTTCCCATCAACGATGTGGGCATCTCCTATTCAGAGCTCAGATACATGTATCCTTATACCTTCAGGATGCCTACAGACAGCGATAATGTCATCCGCGGCGTCACATGGCAGATCACTCCCGGCGCAGTCTTCTACAACAAGTCTGTGGCCCAGACATATCTTGGTCTTTCCGATCCCGAATATGTACAGGCCTTTTTCGCCACATGGAATGATGTCCTGGAAACAGGAAGGACCCTTAACGAGGCTTCCGGAGGAACTGTGAAGCTCATCGCCGGTTATACCGAGATAGAGTCCGCTTACTTTAACGGCAGGACAGATCCCTGGATCGTGGATGATGACATCACCCTGCCTGACTACATGCTGGATTATCTTGGGTTCCTGAAGGCCCTTAAGACGGATGAACTCACCTTTGAGGCGGGAAGATGGGGCACAGACTGGAACTCACATATCACAGACAACAAAGTGCTTTCCTACTGGGGATCCATGTGGCTGGGAGAATACTTCCTCAGCAGCACCTACGGAACCACCTACGGTCTGGTGGAAGGACCCACAAACTATTACGAGGGCGGAAACTGGATCTTCGTTTCCAGCTACTGCGATATGCCTGCTTCCTCTGCGGAGATCATCAGGGACCTGACCATGAACCAGAGTACACTTCTCGATATGGCCGATAACGGAACACTGGTCAATAACATCATCATCATGGACAACTGCGCAAATGATCCCGAGTACTGCCAGAGCTGGCTTGACGGACAGAATCCCTATTCTCTTTTCGCTGATAAGGCCCTGGCGCTGACAGGTGAGGGAATGAGCGCATACGATAATGAGATCAATTCGGAGTTTATCTCTGTGGCAAATGGTTATATGATAGGTTTAGGCATAGTCAGGACTGAGGAGCTCGCCGAGGAGCAGTTCCTTGAGAATGTAAGGGATTCGGGTATCTTAGGATGAGGAGCATGATCCGCAGATTAACGGCTTTATTCGTAACGGCAGCAATGCTGTGTGTTATGACGTCCTGTAATATCATCGACCTGGCCGACAGGATCAAGGAAGGCAACGAGACCATCTCCGGAGCCGAGATAGCCAGGCTGATGATCGATGCCATCAACAACAAGAGCGACGTGGCAGAGAGCTATTCCTCCATTCCCGAAAAGCAGAGGGACGGACTTTCGTTCTCCTATTTCACTGAGTATATAGACATCCTGAGAAACCTTTCCCGGAACAACGGGACCATTGATTCCTTCAGGTTCCTTACGGAGCAGGAGATGAGTTCTCTTGATATCGATGATGAATTCTCTGTTGTGGTCTTTGAGTATTCATCAAATCCCGATCCCATGCCGGTATATATCTATCTGGATGTTAATTCTGACGGCATCACTTATCTTTCCGATGAGACTGTTACGGATATCATATCCATTTGGAATTATGCAGATCATTATTTCACCATGATGGAAGAGCAGAATATCGAAGGTATCTACACTCTCTTAAATCCCATCTACTCCGATGAGGAACTGTCCGATGAGGCTATATATGCCAGGGCATCAGCTCTTTCCGATTTCTACTACACCAGGGTCAGGAGCCCCAGGGATGAATATGAGATCTCAAAGCTCACTCCTGATTCCATGACCATCGTCATCCCCGAGATCATAAATGAAGACGGTGAGAGTTATTCTGAACATTCTGTGGAGATAGTAAAGAACTACGAAAAGGATATGTATGAGATCGACGATACCATACCTCTGGAGACAGATCCTTTCCTTACATATCTTATAGACGGAGGCACGAAGCTGGTCCACTGCGGAAACTCCTATACCTCCACCATCATCAACAATATGGTGGGTAAGCCCACATATATCTCCCACGGCATCGACGGAATCGACATGAGGGTCGCGGAGAACGGCGTTGATATCGAATATGAGCATAAGATTCTTGTAAACTATCCGGGCCTTATCCTGGTATTCGAGGGATATGGAAACAGCGAGAAATGGGATGGTGAGCTCACGGGATTCAGGCTCTATGACACCACTGAACTGAATGTGGGATACAGTGTCTATATAGGTATGCCCAAGTCTGAGCTCCAGTCAGTATATCCCTTCATAGATCTTTATGACTACCAGCTCACATATTCTGCTCCTGAAGCAGATTACAGCATCGAATTTGAGTTTGATGATGAGGATAACCTGGATCTGGTCAGGGTATCAAAGGTCATCTGATACGGTGCACTTGGCGGCCAGCTCATCCATCTCCTGTCCGCTCATGCCGTTTCTGCTGAGATAGCGCCTTATATCTCCGTCATATTCTTTTTTAATATGATCCAGAAGTATCCTCATATTTATCTCGTCGGATCTTAAGGTGTGGCGCATCTGTGGATCCTTTTTCTCTATCAGGGGATCCAGGAAGACCCTGGCGTAGTCATATGATACTTTGTAATTGGTGACGATATCCTCCCAGTCTGCTCCTGTCAGAAGGTAGAGAAGGGCGGCGATGACGCCGGTCCTGTCCTTTCCGTGGGCACAGTGGAAGAGGATGGGGCCTTCACAGTCCCTGATGATCCTTAATATCTTTACGATGCGGTCTCCCAGCTCCTCCAGGATTATGCAGTAGAAGTCTCCGAGATGATGGGTCCTGAGAAATTCCATGGTGGGATCCTCCTCGGCATCCGGGTCTCCCACGAAGAGGGATACCTCATGAAATGTTGCTCCGGGAAGGTCGATATAGGGGTTGCCGTAACGCCTTACTTCAGGTTCCGACCTTAAGTCGATGACTGTCCTTATCCCGTCGCTGAAAAGTGTCCTGTATGCGTTTTCGTCTATGAGACCGAGGGCACTGGAGCGGAGGATGATGCCTTTTCTGAAGGTCTTTCCGCCCTTAAGGGGCATGCCTCCCAGGTCTCTGCAGTTAAGTAATATGTCTTTATAAAGTCTCTGGTCCTCAGGATCGTATGATGACATCGATGTTCTACCTCAAGTATTTTTCGAGTGCTATTTTACAATATTTGCAGGTTGACATTCAACACAAGCTGATATAATATTATTTAGCTTTTGATATGCGCCTGTAGCTCAACTGGATAGAGTGTCTGACTACGGATCAGAAGGTTGTGGATTCGATCTCTGCCAGGCGCGCCAAACAGAAAAGGCTGTTACTTGGAAGTGACAGCCTTTTGTCATATCAAAAAGAAAAAATATCTTTCGGGAGGTTTCATCATGAGCAGGCTTCTTATCGTTGTTGACATGCAGAAGGATTTTATCGACGGAACACTTGGATTTGAAGGTGCTGACAGGATAATACCCGGTATCGCGGAAAAGATCTCCGAGTATGAGAAGTCGGGTGATGAGATCGTCTATACCCTCGATACCCATCACGAGGACTATATGGAGACCCAGGAGGGAAAAAACCTTCCGGTGCCCCACTGTATCGAAGGCACTGACGGATATCTCGTATGTGACGGACTGAGGCCCCTCCTTGAAGGGAAGAAGGTATTCAAAAAGCCCACCTTCGGAAGCCTGGAGCTTGGAAACTACATAAACGGCAGGGATTATACCGAGATCGAAGTTTGCGGCCTGGTATCCAATATCTGTGTCGTATCAAATGCCGTCATCGCCAAAGCAGCTGCCACAGAGGCTGAGATCATCGTGGACAGAAAGCTCACGGCATCCTTTGATCCCAAGCTCGGGGAAGAGGTCTTTGATATCCTTTCAGGCATACAGGTCACCGTAAGGTGAGTATATGTTGCATTTTTAAGCTTCTGTATGCTAAAATCCTATTTCGTTGATTATTATTTATTTTAAGGAGAACATATATGGCTACGATCGAAAAGAAGGAAAACAGCCGCGTTGAGATCGCACTTTCCGCTTCAAAGGAAGAGTTCGACAAGGCGCTCATGGCGTCTTACAACAAGAATAAGAAGAGATTCCAGGTACCCGGATTCCGTAAGGGAAAGGTACCCTACGGACTTGTAGTACAGTACTACGGAGAGGGCGTACTCTATGAGGATGCTATCGATGAGATCGTAAACAAGGCATATCCCGAAGTAGTTAAGGAGAATGACCTCAAGGTCGTTTCCCGTCCTGAGCTCGATGTCCAGGAGATCAATGAAGAGGGCATGAAGTACACTCTTACAGTTACCGTTAAGCCTGAAGTTAAGCTCGGTAAGTACGAGGGTGTCGAGGTTCCCTACTCCGAGAGAGAGATCACAGATGAGTCTGTAAACGAAGAGATCGAGAGGATGAGAAAGAGGAATGCTTCTCTTGAGGTCGTTGAGGGCCGCGCTGTCAAGGAAGGCGACACAGTCGTTATCGACTATGAGGGCTTCAAGGACGGAGTTGCTTTCGAGGGCGGTAAGGGTGAGAACTACTCCCTTAAGATCGGTTCCAAGTCCTTTATCCCCGGTTTCGAGGATCAGATCATCGGACATAATGTTGATGAGGAGTTCTCCATCGAGGTCAAGTTCCCCGAGGATTACCACGCAGAGGAGCTCAAGGGCGCTGATGCTACATTCAATGTAAAGATCCACAACATCAAGGAGGAGATCGTTCCTGAGCTCGATGACGAGTTCGTAAAGGACGTTTCCGAGTTCGATACACTTGATGAGCTCAAGGCTGACATCAGAAAGAACCAGGAAGAGGCTGCAAAGAAGGAAGCTAAGAACGCTTTCCTCAACGAAGTAGTCAAGACAGTCTGCGACAACGCTGAGGTCGAGATCCCTGAGGTCATGATCGAGAACGAAGTCGAGAACATGGTAAATGAGCAGGCCGGCAGGATGCAGAGCCAGGGCATTCAGCTTGAGATGTACCTCCAGTACATGAACCAGACACTTGAGGACTACAAGGAGAGCATCAAGCCCATCGCAAAGCCCAGAGTAAAGAGCAATCTCGTTCTCGAGGCTATCGCTGAAGATCTTAAGATCGAAGCTACCCCTGAGGAGTACGACAAGGAGATCGAGGAGATGGCTAAGGCTTACAACATGGATAAGGAGAACATCCTTAAGGCTCTCGGCGAGGACAACGAGTTCGTTAAAGAGGGCATCGTAAGCAGAAAGACAGTCGAGTATCTCGAGGAGAAGGCCGTAAAGACCGAGCCCAAGGAAGAGCCTAAGGCAGAGGAAAAGGCTGAGGAAGAGAAGAAAGACGAAGAGTAAGTAACAAAAGAAAATAAAAATAACATATAATCGTAATCACCCGGAGAAATGCTTCGGGTGATTTCTTTGATAAAATGAATATGTTAAAATCTATAGGTATGAATATTGGGAGATTTATCTGATGGCTAATATGCGTTACGGCGGAAACGACGGAAGAAATGAAATACTGAGCTGTTCATTCTGCGGAAAGTCGGAATATGATGTTCCGAGACTCTTTTCGGGTGTAAACTGCTATATCTGTATCGATTGTATCAGGACCGCTTACGGCATCGTCGCCGAAGAGGAGAAGATACAGAAGAAGAAGAGACTTAAGTCCACGAGACCTAAGAAGCTCATTACGCCCCATGATATAAAGGACAGGCTCGACCAGTATGTAGTCGGACAGGACGATGCAAAGATATCCCTTTCCGTTGCTGTCTATAACCACTACAAGAGAGTATTTGCTGACACCGGCGACGATGAGACGGAGATCAGCAAGAGTAATATCCTCATGCTGGGACCTACGGGAAGCGGTAAGACACTTCTTGCCCAGACCCTTGCCAGGATCCTGGACGTTCCCTTTGCAGTAGCAGATGCCACATCCCTTACAGAGGCAGGTTATGTCGGTGAGGATGTTGAGAATATCCTCCTTAAGCTCATCATGAACGCAGATTACGATATAGAGCGTGCCCAGACGGGTATCATCTACATCGATGAGATCGATAAGATCACCAAGAAATCCGAGAACGTATCCATTACGAGAGACGTCAGCGGTGAGGGTGTACAGCAGGGCCTTCTCAAGATCTTAGAGGGTACAGTTGCTTCCGTACCTCCCAAGGGTGGCAGAAAGCATCCCAACGAGGAGTGTATCTCCATCGATACAACAAATATCCTCTTCATCGTAGGCGGAGCATTTGACGGTCTTGATGAGATAATCGCCAACCGTCTTGCTGACAAGCAGTTCGGTTTCGGTGCTGATGTACAGTCCAAGAAGGATATGCACAGCGGCCTCTACTATCATGACGTATCTCCCATGGATCTCATGAAGTACGGCCTTATCCCCGAGTTCATCGGACGTATCCCCGTTATGGTGGCTCTCGACAAGCTGGATGCTGATGCCCTTGTATCAGTAATGACAGAACCCAAGAATGCCATCGTTAAGCAGTACAGGAAGATCCTGAAGCTGGACGACGTGGATCTCGAGTTCACAGACGATGCCATCAGGGCCATCGCCGACAAGGCCATCGAGCAGAAGACCGGTGCAAGAGGACTTCGTTCCATCATCGAGGGCGTCATGAGAGACGTCATGTACAATGTCCCTTCCGAAAAGGACGTATCCAAGTGTGTTATCGACGGAGCATGCATCACTGACGGCAAGTCTCCGACCCTGATATACAAAACAAAGAAGAACTCCAGTGAGTCAGGACCCGATGTAGGGAGGCTTGGAGTAGGATAACAGGAGGCTCATTATGGCAGCATCTTATAATATCTGTCTTGATATCGGAGGCACCAAGATCTTAGGCGCCATCTTCGACAGCAAGAAGAACATTGTCTACAGGCTCAAGAAGAAAACAAAGGCTGACGGTGATGACCAGCAGAATGTTGAGGAGACCATCATCAGCGTAGTATCCGAGATGATCAAGGAGTTCGGCATCAAGAATTCCCAGATCAAGGCGATAGCTGCCGGAGCACCCGGAGTAATAGATCAGGAGAACGGTATCGTTCTCACATCCCCCAATCTTCCCTGGGAGAACTACGATATAAGAAAACCCATCGAGAGCAAGTTCGGTGCCCCTTTCTACATCGGAAATGATGTCAATGTCGGCGTTCTTGGCGAGTATAAGTACGGAGCAGGCAAGGGCTACAAGAACATAGTCGGCCTTTTCGTCGGAACAGGAATGGGCGGAGGCCTTATCCTTGACGGAAAGCTCTATACCGGCCACGGATTTAAGGGCGCAGAGTACGGTCATATGATCCTTGTACCTGACGGACCCAAGTGTAACTGCGGACAGAGGGGATGCCTTGAGGCGCTTTCCAGTAAGCAGGGAATGAGCGATTATATCCGCCAGCAGGTTGCCAGGGGAAGAGAGTCCATGATGGCTGACGGCGTCAAGGACGGCGTATTCAAGAGCAAGCTCCTTAAGAAGAGCCTTGAAGCCAAGGATCCCGTGGCAGTTGAAGCAGTAAGCAGAGCATGCTACTACCTTGCCATCGCATCCGGAAACCTGGTAAATACCTTCAGCCCCGAGATCGTTATCTACGGCGGCGGCGTTATCGAAGCCTGTGGAGATTATTTCCTCGACAGGATCGTTGCTAATGTTGACAGATACTGTATGCCCTCCATCAGGAAGAGCGTTGAGTTCAAGACAGCTGCACTGGGTGATGATTCCATCCTTTATGGCGCTCTTTCCATGATCCTGGATAAAAAGTGATACAATAGGAGCCTCCTTCGGGAGGCTCTTTTTTTGCCGATTTCCCGTCCCTCCCCGTGCCTTTCCCGGAAAGTACGCCAAAAGTACGTTTCAAGGGTGTCCAGACGTACTTTTCCGATACTTTTCACGGCGCCTCATGTATTTTTCTGATAGTCCGTTTTGTTATGGTATACTTGAGGAGTACTTTTCGAAAAGAGGTTATCGTGTCATGAGCAGAGCTGATGAGATCTTCGTACAGAATATAAAGGATATCCTGAATTCAGGTTATTCCACGGAAAATGACAAGGTCAGGCCCAAGTGGGAGGACGGTACCCCTGCCTATACATATAAGGCCTTTGGTATCGTCAACAGATATGATCTTTCCAAGGAGTTTCCCATCCTTACCCAGAGATATATAAACTTCAAGGCTGCTGTGGATGAGATCTTATGGATCTGGCAGAAGAAGTCCAATAATGTGCATGATCTGAATTCCCATATATGGGATGCCTGGGCTGATGAGACAGGTTCCATCGGCAAGGCGTACGGCTACCAGCTCGGGGTAAAGCACAAATACAGGGAAGGGGAGTTCGATCAGGTGGACAGGGTCCTTTATGACCTTAAGAACAACCCTTCCAGCAGAAGGATAATGACTAATATCTATGTCCATCAGGATCTTCATGAGATGAACCTCTATCCCTGTGCCTATTCCATGACCTTTAATGTTACGGGAAACAAGCTCAATGCCATCTTAAACCAGAGATCCAACGATATGCTCGTGGCTAACGGATGGAATGTGAGCCAGTATGCCGTTCTCGTCCATCTTATGGCAAGATGCAGCGGCCTTGAGGTCGGAGAGCTCGTCCATGTCATCGCTGATGCACATGTCTATGACAGGCACGTTCCCATTGTAAAGGAGCTGATAGAAAGACCCATGTACAAGGCGCCGAAGCTCGTTATCGATGAAGGTATCACTGATTTTTATAAGTTCACCACAGACAACATCAGGCTGGAAGGATACGAATACGGCGAAAAGATCAAAGGTATCCCGGTAGCTGTCTGACATATCACGGAGGTAATGAACATGATAGCTATAGCAGCAGTAGACAGGAACTGGGCCATCGGGTACAAGGGCGAGCTCCTTATATCCCTTCCCGAGGACCAGAAGGGCGTATTCAGAAAATATACGGCCGGAAATACCGTGGCTTTCGGAAGAAAGACGCTCCAGACCTTTAAGGACGAAAAGCTCCTTCCCAAGAGGGTGAATATCATCCTTACCAGGAACGAGTCCTTCGAGAAGGAGGGAGCCGTTATCCTTCATAACGAGGACCAGCTTCGTGACTATGAGAATTCCCATCCCGACGAGACCATCTTCCTTATCGGCGGCGCCGAGATCTACAGGACCATGATCCATCTTTGCGATGAGGCCATAATCACCTTTATCCAGAAGGAATTCACGGCTGATGCCTATTTCCCCAACCTGGACGAGATGGA
>CACXGG010000174.1 GCA_902767145.1 Oscillospiraceae bacterium
ATAGTCCTGGCCGGTGTCTTCCTGGCAATAGCAAGGAACACAGTGGATAAAGTCGAATTAGCCTGATACATGGCTATAAGGGATAGAAAGCAGGAGAGCGGTCCGGAAGTACCGCTCTTTTGCAAGAGATGATTATTGTGATAATCTGATAAAGGTGTCACGGAGGTAGGAAATATCAAGTCCGGAAACTGCAGCTGATATAGAAGAATAAGGAGGAGAGGATATGCCACATTCATCAGGAGGAGGATCACACGGAGGAGGATCTCACGGCGGATCACACGGAGGAAGTTCCACAAGGACATCCCATAACTATTTTCCCGGATCGAGGCGTTACAGACGTCATCATTCCAACGGGACAGACGAATACTTTTATTCGAATACCACACCCCAGAAGACTACCAAGGCGAGTATAGTCGTGGTGGCAGCCTTCGGTGCCGTCTTTACAGCTATCTTCGGATTCGCGTCTCTGTCTTCGCGTCCCCATCAGCTGACGGAGAACTACACAAGACCCTCAAGTTATGTCTACGATGAGATCAATGTGATCGAGGACGACAGAGAGCTGGAGGATACCCTGGAGGAGTTCAACGACATTACCGGTATCTGTCCTGTCGTCTACACATGCTACGAAAGTGACTGCGTGGGCCATTCTTCACTGGAATCCTATACCATGCAGAAATATACAGATAATTACAGCGACGAACGTCATTTCGTGATCGTCTATACGATCCCTGAAGAGCAGGCTGAGCTTCTTTCTGAAGGTAATGACTTTGTTCCTGACTATGCCTGGGAAGCAGTCCAGGGTGATGATACTGATCCCATACTGACAGAAGAATACTTCATGGGATTTGCAAATCATGTCCAGATGGAGCTGGAAAAAGGAAGGGATCCGGGAGAAGCTTTTACTCAGGGATTTGAAAAAGTCCTTATCCCCAAGGCGGAAGCAAAGCTCAACAGTAAGACTGCTACGATCAGTGCTCTTTTCCCTCTCATATTCCTTCTGCTATTCTTCTCGATCCCCCTCACCCTTATGGTAAAGAGCTACAAAAGGGATAAGGATACGATCATCGAGGAAGTACCTCTTACAGAAGACGATATCAAGTCGGGACCCCAGACTTCCACATCCTTTGCGGGAGCATCCGTTGCAGGCAGTAAAACTGTCAGTACTGTGGGTTCCGTCATCGTCATCATCTTCCTGATACCTTTCATCCTGATCGGTATCGGTCTCAGCATCGCCGGTGCCGTAGCTATTTCAGGCGACACTGCCAGCGGAGCATTTATGCTGGTCTTCGGCCTCATATGGACCCTTGTCCCGGGACTTATTCTTGCGTCTTCCCTGAAGGCTTTCTTCAGGCTGGCGAAGAAAAAGGAGGTGCCCCTTACGGCTGAGTATCCCGTATCCAAGCCTGTGAGCGCTGATTATCCTACCGCAGAGCCTCAGGATATGAACAGAATGGATGATTTCGACATGCCGGAGAGTTCAGCATCCTACAGAAGGGAAGAGGATGAGGAATATGAGCGCATGAGAAGAAAGGGATTCGAGTAATTCCCCTGATCATTCCCCTATATAGCCGATTCAAAGGCTTACGAGGGGAATAAACCGATAGAACGATTAAAACATTCCCCTGTTTTCGCTTTTTTGGGCCAAAACAGGGGAATCCTTTTTCGCAAAAACGAACAAAAGAACATATTTTCTTTTTGACTGGGCGGTGGTATACTGTATTCATGTTTGAACTGGTATCTGATTACAAGCCTTCGGGAGATCAGCCCAAGGCCATAAAGCAGCTGGTGGACGGTATCCGCTCGGGAGACCGGGCCCAGACCCTTCTGGGTGTCACAGGATCCGGAAAGACCTTTACCATGGCTAATGTCATCGCCGAGGTAAACCGTCCCACCCTCATACTTGCCCACAACAAGACTCTTGCGGGCCAGCTCTATTCCGAGTTTAAGGAACTCTTCCCCAATAACGCGGTGGAGTTCTTCGTCTCATATTATGATTACTACCAGCCCGAGGCATATATCGCTGCCACGGATACATATATCGAGAAGGACAGTGATATCAACGAAGAGATCGACAGGATGCGCCATTCCGCCACCAGATCACTTCTGACCCGTGACGATGTCATCGTCATATCCTCGGTCTCATGTATCTACGGTATAGGTGAGAAGGATGATTATAAGGCTCTCACTGTGGGACTTCATGTTGGTCAGGAGATAAGCCGTGATGCCGTTATGGCGGAGCTCATCAATATCCAGTACGACAGGAATGACATCGAGCTCAAGAGAGGATGCTTCAGGTGCAGGGGAGATATCCTCGATATCTATACCCCCGACTCCGATGAGTTCGTCACCAGGATCAGCTTCTTTGGAGATGAGATAGAGAAGATAAGCTTTGTCCACGCCATCTCAGGCAAGACGGAGTGGAGCAGGAACTTCATCGAGATATTCCCTGCATCCCACTATGCCACCGGCAGGAAGAAGCTCCTGCGCGCCATGGACACCATCGAGGAGGAACTTGAGGAGAGGATCGGATATCTTAACGATAACGGGAAGATGATCGAGGCTTACCGCCTTGAGCAGAGGACAAGATACGATCTTGAACTTTTGAGGGAGACGGGATTCTGTAAAGGTATCGAGAACTACTCAAGACATATATCAGGAAGGCAGCCCGGAGAGGCGCCCTGTACACTTATGGATTTCTTCCCGGAGGATTACCTTCTCTTTATCGATGAGTCCCATGTTACTATCCCACAGGTGGGCGCCATGTATAACGGTGACAGATCCAGGAAGGATATGCTGGTCAACTACGGCTTCAGGCTTCCTTCGGCATACGACAACCGCCCCCTGAGATTTGAGGAGTTCGAGGAGAAGATGGGACAGACTATTTTTGTTTCCGCAACTCCTGCCAAATATGAAGCAGAGCACAGCACCCAGACGGTGGAGCAGGTCATAAGGCCCACTGGACTTCTGGAACCCGAGATCTCCATCAGGCCTGTCGAGGGCCAGATCGAGGATATCCTCCATGAGCTGTCTGAGAATAATAAGCGTGGTGAGAAGAGCCTTATCATGACCCTCACCAAAAAGATGGCGGAGGATCTTACCGATTTCCTGTCCAAGGAGAATATCAGGGTCACATATCTTCATTCCGATATCGAGACGGTGGAGCGTATGGAGATCCTGAACAGCCTCAGGACAGACCAGATCGATGTCATAGTAGGTATCAATCTCCTGAGGGAAGGTATCGACCTTCCTGAGGTATCACTTCTCATGATCCTTGATGCGGATAAGGAGGGCTTCCTGAGATCTGAAAGATCCCTTATCCAGATAATCGGAAGATGCGCCAGGAACAGTAACGGACGCGTCATCCTCTATGCCGATGAGATCACCGATTCCATGATGGCGGCAGTCTCAGAGACCAATAGGAGAAGAGAGATACAGAAAGCATATAACGAAGAGCACGGTATCGTTCCCAGGACCATCATCAAGAGCGTCAGGGATGTATTCGATATCGTCTCCGATTCCGCCAAGGAAGAGAAGATACAGAAGCTGGATGTTAAGAGCCTCATCAACAAGGGTAAGGCTTCCGTGGATAAGGAAGACAGGGAAAAGCTCATAAAGAAGCTTACATCCGAGATGAAGAAGGCGGCCCACGACCTGGAGTTCGAGAAGGCTGCAGAGATCAGGGATGTCATCATCTCGCTGAAGGGGGAAGGCTAAAGTGTCAGGATTCGTACATCTGCATCTTCATACTGAATACAGCCTTCTTGACGGCGCCATCAGGATAAAGGATCTTCCTGACCGTCTGATCGAGCTTGGTATGGATTCCTGCGCCATCACTGACCACGGATCCATGTTCGGATGCGTGGAATTCTATAAGGCCATGACTGCAAAGGGACTTCATCCTATCGTCGGATGTGAGGTCTATGTGGCACCTGTCTCAAGATTCGATAAGAAGATCGCTCCCGGTGACCGTGCCTACCATCATCTTATCCTCCTTGCCAAGGATAATGATGGACTTGCCAACCTTAACAGGCTCGTCTCCGCAGGATATACTGAAGGATTTTACAGAAAGCCCAGGATAGATCCGGAGCTTCTGGAGAGATGGCATACAGGTCTTATCTGCCTTTCCGGATGTCTTGCCGGCAAGGTCCCCTCGCTCATAAGGGAAGGGAAGACGGATGCCGCCAAGAAGGAGGCCATGTGGTTCGATACCCTTTTCGGGAGGGGCAATTACTATCTGGAGATCCAGAGTAATTCCATTCCGGACCAGGCTACCGTCAATGCCGCCCTGGTAAGGATATCCAACGAGACGGGGATCCCCCTTGTTGCGACTAATGACTGTCACTACCTGAAGCAGGAGGACAGCAGTGTTCAGGATGTACTTCTCTGCCTTCAGACGGGTACTAAGCTCTCAGATCCCGACAGGATGAAGATGGAGACAGACGATTTCTACGTTAAGTCGGAGATGGAGATGCGCCAGGCATTCCCGGAGCTTACCGGTGCCATAGACAACACGGTGAAGATCGCATCCATGTGTAATGCGGAATATGATTTTTCCACCATCCATCTTCCTGAATACGATGTTCCCGAGGGTTATTCCTCCAACAAACAGTACCTGGAGTATCTGACCTTCACGGGGCTTGAGAAGAGGCTCCGAATCAAGGGTGCTGCAAAGGATGTATCCGAGTATACAAAGAGAGCAGAATACGAGCTGGAAGTCATCAACGGCATGGGATATACAGATTACTATCTCATCGTCTGGGATTTCATAAACTACGCCAAGACCAACGGGATAATGGTAGGCCCGGGACGTGGATCAGGTGCAGGATCTTTGGTTGCCTATGCTATAGGCATCACCGATGTCGACCCCATCAGATATTCTCTTGTCTTCGAGAGGTTCCTCAACAAGGAGAGGGTATCCATGCCCGACTTTGACGTCGATTTCTGTTATGAGAGACGTCAGGAAGTTATCGATTATGTTACCCGTAAATACGGTGCGGACAGGGTTGCCCAGGTGGTGACCTTCGGTACCCTGGCGGCCAGGATCTGTATAAAGGATGTTGGCAGGGTCCTGGATATCCCCTATGCCAAGACGGATGAAGTATCCAGGATGATCCCGGATACACTGGGTATAACCATAAGCACTGCCCTGGAGGTGAACAGGGAACTGCGCAACCTCTACGAAAAGGATCAGGACGTAAAAAAGGTCATGGATATCGCCATGAAGCTGGAGGGTATGCCCAGGCATACATCCACCCATGCTGCCGGAGTCATCATCTCAGGTAAGCCCATTACCGATATCGCGCCACTGGCTGTAAACGACGAATCAGTGGTCGTACAGTTCGCCAAGTCCGATATCGAGAGCGTGGGCCTTCTGAAGTTCGACTTCCTGGGACTTCGTACCCTTACGGTGCTCCGTGATACTGCAGATATGGTCCTGGAAAATAAGGGGATAAACATCGACTTCGATGCCATACCCTTTGATGACCAGAATGTATATAAGATGATAGGTGACGGTGATACGGCAGGTGTGTTCCAGCTTGAGAGCAAGGGCATGACCGCTTTCATGAAGGAACTGAAGCCCACCTCCATTGAGGATATAACCGCCGGTATCTCCCTTTACCGTCCGGGTCCCATGGATCAGATCCCCAAGTACATAAAGGGCAAGCACGACAGCAGTTCCATCACCTACGACCATCCACTGCTGGAGCCCATCCTCAACGTTACATACGGATGTATGGTCTATCAGGAGCAGGTAATGCAGATCGTAAGAGATCTTGCAGGCTTCTCCATGGGCCAGTCGGACAACATAAGAAGAGCCATGAGCAAGAAAAAGAAATCCCTCATGGAACAGTACAGGCAGCTCTTTATCTACGGCGGTCAGGACGACAGCGGAAGGACCGTTGAGGGAGCCATAGCCCACGGCGTGCCCGAAAAGACAGCCGACAAGATCTATAACGATGTTGCAGGATTTGCAGGATATGCCTTTAATAAATCCCACGCCGCAGCCTATGCCATCGTCGGCTACTATACCGCATATCTCAAGTGCTACTATCCCACGGAATTCATGGCAGCCATGCTCAATTCCTTCAGGTTCAATATCGCCCAGGCGTCCCTCTATATGGAGACATGTTCCAGGATGGGGATAAAGATCCTTCCTCCTGACGTCAACAGGAGCGGTGCCAAGTTTAAAACTGAAGGTGACAGGGCCATAAGGATCGGTATGTCCATGATAAAGAACGTAGGTGAGAGGGCCGTTATGGACCTGGAGGCCGAAAGGGAGAAGAATGGTCCCTTTACGGATTTCGAGGACTTCCTTCAGAGAAGTGCCAGATCCGGCATCAAGAAGAACATGATCGAGTCCCTGATCCTGTCCTCCGCTCTTGACTGGACAGGCTATAACAGGGCCACCATGGTAAATGCAGTCCTCAAGGATTTCGACAAGCTTGGAGAAGGCAGGAACGGCGGTGTGGAAGGACAGATCACCCTTTTCGAGATGCCTGACGCAGACCAGCTTACCCGTCCCTCCATAACGGTTACCACTGTGGAGGAATATCCGGAGGACCGTATCCTGGAACTTGAGAAGGACAGGCTGGGACTTTATCTCTCAGGCCATCCCCTGAACAGATACAAGAAGGCCATCGAATCACTCTGTACCTTCAATATGTCGGATCTTGCGGATTATACCGCTTCCGGAAGGCTCAGTGAGCTGGACGACGATAAGATAGTCGTAATGTACGGTGTCCTTCAGAAAAAGAGCATCAGGACCACCAAGTCCAAGACCCCAATGGCACTCCTTACGGTGGAGGACCACTACGGCTCCTACGAGGCGGCCCTTTTCGGAAGCGTTTTCGAGGAGGCATCCTTCAGGATCGCAGTGGGAAGGCCCTATATACTGGTGGGCAGGCGCCATATCAGGAAAGAGAGTTCCTTCTCCCTGTCCGTGGACAAGATCTTCGACATGCCCGAGGATGAATATGCCATCAGGAACATAAGCCAGGATAAGGTTGTCTCCATGGCCGGCTCCACGGGTACTGCCCTGAGGGAGAAGAAGACCCAGAAGATAAATAAAAACAGCGATGTTACTACCTCCAGGGATATCTCCCTGATAAAGATCAGGTTCAAGGGCTCCACGGACAGCAATGCCTATAACAGGCTCCTTAATTTCCTGGTGTTCTTCCACGGAAATATCCCCGTGGATATCATCTTTACCAGGGACAACAGCGAGGTCAGGCTGGATGAGGTCTGCTACCTTTCAAGGGACCCCAAGGTACTGGAACTTCTCAAGGAGTTTGTGGGAGAAGAAAACATAATTATAGAGTGAGCATATTGTGATATAATCTTTTCGTAAAAAGAACAGGCTTTTGGAGGTGCATTTATGCTCGAACTTCTTTATAACGAAAATAATTTACCGAAGATAGATACGTTGAAGGCTAAGAATTATGATGATGCTGATTCTGCAGGCGCTCCCGGTATCAAGAGGATAGGCGTTCTCACCAGCGGCGGCGACGCTCCCGGAATGAATGCCACCATCAGGGCGGTGGTACGTGCAGGTATCAACTCAGGTCTTGAAGTATATGGTGTAACAAGAGGATATCACGGACTGTGGAAGGGTGAGATATCTCCCATCGGCATGAGAGATGTTTCCGAGACTCTCCAGAGAGGCGGAACATTCCTTATGACAGCAAGGTCCAAGACTTTCCAGACAGATGAGGGTGTCCTTAAGGGTGCCAGGATGATGGAAGTATACGGCCTTGATGCCCTGGTAGTCAGCGGCGGTGACGGTTCCTTCAAGGGTGCAAGGGCCCTCGCAAGGATCGGAGTTCCCGTTATCGGTATCCCCGGTACCATCGACAACGATATCGGATGCACGGACTATACTATCGGTTACGACACG
>CACXGG010000175.1 GCA_902767145.1 Oscillospiraceae bacterium
AATTATATATTTATTTTTGATTTCATTCCACCCGCAACTTGAAAAGGACATCTAAATTTAACATGACGGTAGCCATTATGACTCTTCAGGTTCAGTCGTCTCACCTGTCCTTTCGGGATCCAGGATGTCATCAGCGTCAAAGAGCCTGGAATAATCGATATTCATGAGAGAGTCGGGGCTTATGATGGCCCTGTCATAGTACAGATAGTTATTTCCGTAGATATAATAGGGATTGGATCCGATACCGAAGAAGATCCTGAATCCGTTCTCCTTCAGATATTCCGCCTTGGGATCTGTACCATAGATATAGTTTCCTCCGGGATATACGATCATGTGGACGCCGTCGGTCAAAGATCCGATCTGATCCATCCACTTCTCTGTATCTGATACGATCTCATCCATATCAGCGTCATATGCATTTATATTTCCATAGGTGGAGGAAGCTATCTTCCAGCCCGTATCCTCCAGCACATCCATGATCTCAGAGACCACCGCCCTGTTATTCTCGATATCGGTATCTGAGAAGTCCACGGAGGGTCTTCCCATGGCACCAAGGGCCGTATTCCTGTCGTCCTCCTCATCTTCACTGACCACATATCCGAAGCATGACTCATAGCCGCAGATGGAGATGACTCCCTTGGCTCCGTTATAGGAGAAATCATTATGCTGCTCCACAAAGGCGTCGAGGATTCCTATGGCCTCTGCACCTCTGTCGATAAATGTATCGCCGTTAACATCCTCATACTCACCGCATACCTGTCCCTGCTCATTAAGGACCAGCCTGGAGCAAAGTCCCTTATTATATGTATAAGCACTGTAATCCAGATTCTCGATGACAAGGATCAGGGGCTTTTTACCCACGGGTACCACCAGGTCCTGCTCGATGATGAATGTGTCGCTGGAAAGATCAGCCAGTGTCTCTGCGTCCACCAGGACATAATCATTTTCGTAGAGCTCCTGGAGCATATTGGAAAATTCACTTGTGGTCAGGTAGAGTCCCTTATCGGAACCCACATAGTTGTCGGCATATATCCTGGTGGTATCTGCCACCAGCTGCCTGACGCACAGCACCTCCACGGAGCCTCTGTAGACTTCACAGGGCTGGGTGTGGGACGTGGCTTCTATCAGGTCGGCATTGATCCTTTCGTCATCCGGGAAGATGACTGCCATATCTGAAAGGAGAGTCTCAGCGGAATAGAACATAAAGCGCTGGAGCATATGCTCTCCCTCCTCCAGCATGGGCTCGTACATAACGTCCTTTATGTCGGTTACCCTGGATACGGAAAAATCATATACGAAACCTTCGTAATTCTCGGTGACATCCTGATAGATCTGTACAGCCTGGATATAGTTTCCCTGGTTATATTCGCTCTCAGCTGTCTGAACGTCTCCCCTGGCCATCTCTATAGTCTCTATCTCCTTCAGGAGCGGAGTGGCGGAAGCTGAGATATTGCCGATATCAGACATCTGGTCGAAGATGAATATTACATCCGGCTTTTCTATGGTACCCAGGAGGAATTCCTCACACAGATCGCTGAGCCATCCGGATATCTGGGATGAGGTAAGTTCCTCCATCTCGTTCATAAAAAGGATATCCTCCGAAGACAGTTCATATCTCTCGGTCCTCATGAGGTTTTCGATGGTACGGAGCTTTGAATCCACCAGCTCCTCCATCTGTGCCATTACTTCCCTGTCCTGTTCATACTTATCACTTTCGGAAGCATCGGCAGCCACCACCCTGTCATGGATGACACGGTACATCTGGAGGGCCTCCTGATAGTCGCCTCTCTCAATAGCCTGGGAGAACTCGGGGAAAGCCGTCATCTCGCGCTTAAGGTTAACGTTATTGATGAATATAAGTGACAGGAGAAGACCCATAAGGACAACAGCGATGAAGGCAGATATCTTATGCCCGGTGACCGGGGTCTGCTTCTCGTTAAGGTCCCTGTAGATATTTCCTCCGGATATACTCATCCCTTATCCTCCGTCAGATATCGTCGAAGAGCTTGATCTGACGATTCTCAAAAGAATCCTCTTTAATGTAATAACCTATGGCAGGTATCTTTCTTATCCTGTAGTATTCGGGATCGGTTATGCCCACCTCGGAGAGCGGTGCGATCTCGATAAGGGATGAACCCTTCTTTGACACAAGGAGCTGTACGCCCTGGGTAGTCCTGGTGGTCTTGAAAGGGATAAGTGAAGACTTGAATACCACAGCCTTCTTAAGGTCTGATCTTGCCACAAGATCAGGATCCTCCTCATCTGCGATCCACAGGAAGGATACAGCCTCCGACTTATCGGAATAACCGTTTATGAGCTTCTTTCTGTTCTGCTTTGTCTCATATGCACTTACAGGGAAAAGAGCAGCCTTGCCGTTCTTGAAACCGATGAGGATCTTACCCTTATAATCAGTAGTTACGTGCATGAAGACAACCTTCTCTCCCTCTTCCATCTCCAGTTCGCTGGAAAGGAAGGAACCGAAGTCATTTGACTTATGGTCCTGGAAATCATATGTCTTGGCCTTGTAGACATTACACCTGTCGGAGAAGAACAGGATCTCCGATCTGTTCTCGGCCTCTATATCCTGAACGATCTCATCACCGTCCTTGAGCTTAAGGTCCTCGGTCTTCTTGAGAACGTTCATGGTGACCTTCTTAAGGTACCCTTCCCTTGTGAGCATAAGGTGTACCCTGTAGTCCTGGATGATCTGTGCAGGCTCAAAGTGCTTGACTGTCTCGTGCATTACGAGCTCGGACCTTCTCTCCTGTCCGTACTTCTTTGAAACATCAGCCAGGGCATCTGCGATCATCTTGTCGATCCTTCTGGGCTTGCTGAGGATATCCTCTATGTCGGCGATATCCTTTTCCAGCTTCTCCCTGTCTGCGATCCTGTTGATGATGTATTGCTTGTTGATATTACGCAGCTTGATCTCAGCCACATACTCAGCCTGGATCTTATCGATGCCGAAACCCTTCATGAGGTTGGGGACTACGTCTTCTTCGAGTTCCGTATTCCTGATGATCTTTATGGCCTTGTCGATATCCAGGAGGATCTTCTCTAGACCTTCCAGGAGGTGGAGCCTGTCCTTCTTCTTGTTAAGGTCATATGTAAGCTCTCTGGAAAGGCATCCCCTTCTCCAGTTAAGCCATTCCTCGATGATCTCCCTTACGCCCAGCACCCTGGGATTACCGTTTATAAGGATATTGAAGTTACAGGAGAATGTGTCCTGTAGCTTTGTGAAACGGAAGAGCTTTGTCATCAGGGCCTCGTGGTCGGTGCCCCTCTTGCAGTCGATGGTGATCTTAAGACCGTCCAGGTCCGTCTCATCCCTTATGTCATTGATCTCCTTAGCCTTGCCCTGCTTGACCACATCGGCGATATTGTCGATGATGGCATCGGAACTTGTGGAATAGGGGATCTCTGTGATCTCTATAAGGTTATTCTTCTTATCTACCGTATACTTGGATCTTACAACGATGGAACCCTTACCTGTCTCATAGATGGACTGCATCTGGTCCCTGTCATAGAGGATCTGGCCGCCGCCTGAAAAATCAGGTGCAGGCATATATTCCAGAAGGTCGCATTCCTTATCCTTGAGATATGCGATGGTGGCATCACATACTTCCTTCAGGTTAAAGGAACATATATTGGATGCCATACCTACGGCGATACCCTGGTTGGCATTTACAAGTACAGAGGGGAATGTTGCGGGGAGCAGTACCGGCTCCTTTAAAGTGCCGTCATAGTTGTCCACCATATCAACGGCATCCTTGTCGATGCCCTTAAAGAGTTCCTCGCAGAGCTTTTCGAGCCTTACCTCCGTATATCTGGGAGCGGCACACTGCATGTCACGGGAATACTGCTTACCGAAGTTACCCTTTGAATCAACATAGGGATGAAGGAGTGCCCCGTTGCCCCTGGTAAGTCTTACCATGGTATCGTAGATAGCCTGGTCACCGTGGGGGTTGAGCTTCATGGTCTGTCCGACTACATTGGCGGACTTTGTCCTGTTTCCTGTCAGAAGGCCCATCTTATACATGGTGTAAAGGAGCTTTCTGTGGGAAGGCTTAAAGCCGTCGATCTCCGGGATAGCTCTCGATACGATAACGCTCATGGCATAGGGCATGTAGTTGATCTCCAGCATCTCCGTGATGGGCTGGTCTACAGGCTTCATGTCGGGAGCACTGTTATCTGTCAGTCTCGCCTTGAGTGAATTACTGTTTACTTCTGTATCTTTCTTTTTCCTTGGCATATTCCTAAACTCACTTCCGGGTTTCTATCATCCTACGTCCAGCATATCCAGATAGAGGTGTCCGTCCTGCTCGATATGCTGCTTTCTTCCCGCCAGATTGTCGCCGAGGAGAAGGTCGAATATATCAGCCGTCTTCTTTGCATCCTCGGGGCAGACCTTGATAAGTCTTCTCGTCTTGGGGTTCATGGTGGTCTGCCACATCATCTCAGGTTCGTTCTCACCGAGACCCTTTGACCTCTGGATGGTAACGTTGGCATCCTCACCCAGCTTCTTCATGATGTCAGCCTTCTCCTTCTCATTGAAAGCGAAGAAGGTCTCATCCTCGTTCTTCTTGCCCTTCTTGTGGAGGGTAATCTCGAAAAGAGGAGACTCGGCTACATAGACAAAGCCCTTTTCGATAAGGGTGGGCATAAGGCGGTAGATCATGGCCAGGATAAGTGTCCTGATCTGGAAACCGTCCACGTCGGCATCGGTACAGATTATGATCTTGTTCCACCTGAGCATATCCAGGTTGAAGGCGCTCATATCCTTGCTGTGCTTGTTGCTGATCTCAACGCCGCATCCCAGTACCTTAACAAGGTCTGTGATGATCTCGCTCTTGAAGATTGTGGCATAGTCTGCCTTAAGGCAGTTCAGGATCTTACCTCTTACCGGCATAACGCCCTGGAATTCGGCATCCCTTCCCAGCTTAACGGAACCCAATGCGGAATCACCCTCTACGATATAGAGCTCTCTCCTGTCGGTGTCCTTGGATCTGCAGTCTACAAACTTCTTGATCCTGTTATTGATATCGATCTTACCCGTCAGCTGCTTTTTGATGTTGATCCTTGTCTTCTCGGCATTCTCACGGGATCTCTTGTTGATGAGGATCTGGTCCACTACCTTGTCACCCATGGCCTTGTTCTCGATGAACCAGACCTCCAGGTTCTTCCTGATGAGATCAGTCATAAAGTCCTGGACGAACTTATTGTTGATGGCCTTCTTCGTCTGGTTCTCATATGATGTCTGGGTGGAGAATGTGCTGGATATGAGGATAAGTGAATCCTGGACATCCTCGAATTTTATCTTTGCTTCATTGGACTTATACTTGTCCCTTGCCTTGATCTGCTTATCGATCTCAGCTACAAAGGCATTCTTGACGGCCTTATCGGGAGATCCTCCGTGCTCCAGGGGGCTGGAGTTGTGGAAATACTCGATCTCGTTCACCGTATTATTGAAGCAGAATACGACCTCACCCTTGACGTTATATACGGGCCTGTCGTCGGCATCCTTACCCTTGCCCTCACCTTCAAACTTGTAAGGTTCGGTGATGCCCTTCATATCATTGAGTTCTGCACAGTATCCTGCGATACCATCGGGACACAGGAACGTCTCGTTTGTTCCTGTGATCTCGTCATTTAAGACAAACTCAACACCGCCGTTGACGATGGACTGCTTCTTTACGATATCCCGAAGCCTCTCAAAGGGGATGACAGTATCAGTAAATACTTCAGGATCGGCCTTCCATCTCTGGATGGTACCAGTCCTCTTAAATCTGTAGGGCTCCTTTCTGAGCTCGCCTACCACCTCACCCTTCCTGAAGGAAAGGTCATATCTTGTCTTGTCCCTGAAAACTGTTACTTCGAAGTATTCCGAAGCATACTGGGTGGCACAGGCACCAAGACCGTTAAGTCCCAGGGAGAATTCATAGTCTCCCCCGGCATTGTTGTCATATTTGGAACCGGCATAGAGCTCGCAGTAGACAAGCTCCCAGTTATATCTCTCTTCTTTGGTATTGTAATCAAGAGGGATACCGCGGCCGAAATCCTCCACCTGCAGTGATCCGTCTTTAAACCTTGATATTATTATCTGCTTTCCGTGACCTTCCCTCGCCTCATCGATGGAATTGGAAAGGATCTCGAAAAAAGAATGTATGCATCCCTCCAGATCATCTGATCCGAAGATTACCGCAGGACGTTTCCTTACTCTGTCAGCGCCCTTCAGCATGGAGATGCTGTCATTACCGTAATCTGACTTTCTGGCCATAATTACCCCCATATTTACTGTATACAACATAATATCATAACAATATATTGTGGAATCTCCAACAGTATAAATAGGGTTTTATTATAAATATTAGGGGAATCCGCGTCGATCCCCTGTTTTTTGCTCACCGGGTTGCCCCTATAGGGCAACAGTTTGGGTAATTCACCTTTGTTTTGCTCACCGGGTTGCCCCTGTAGGGCAACAGTTTGGGTAATTCACCTTTGTTTTGCTCACCGGGTTGCCCCTGTAGGGCAAGTGATTGAGCAATCTTCGTGAATAAGAAAGGGCTGTGATGAACTCACAGCCCTCTTTTGCTTTAACTTCTGTAACTTCCGTTGATCTTGACGTAGTCGTAGGAGAAATCACAGGTGAACATCCTGTCTCCGAAGTCCCCTTCATGGAGCATTATCTTAACGTTTATATCGTGCTCATGGAGGATCTTATCTGCAACTTCCTCATCAAAAGGAAGAGCACATCCATCCCGGTATACGGGAAGGTCTCCCAGATCGATATCGATCTTATAGGGATCGAACTTCGCTCCAGAGTAACCTACGGCAGTCATTATCCTTCCGCAGTTGGCATCCATTCCGAAGAAAGCCGTCTTACAAAGGGGCGATCTTGCAACAGATGTAACGATGAGCTTGGCATCTTCAGGGGTTGCAGCGCCTGTCACCTCGATCTCAATGAGCTTTGTAGCGCCCTCACCGTCGGATGCAAGCATCCTGGCGATATCCAGGGAGAGATTCGTAAGTGCTTCAGAGAAGATCTCTGCATCCTCTGAACCCTCTTCGATCTTCTGTCCTGACTGTCCGTTGGACATGATGACCACCATATCGCATACAGATGTATCGCCGTCAACGCTGACCCTGTTAAAGGTATGGGATACGGCACCCTTCAGCATCTTCTGAAGAAGGTCATTATCTATTTCAGCATCTGTCGTAAAGATACCGATCATGGTGGCAAGGTTGGGATGGATCATTCCGGATCCCTTGGCCATACCTGCGATCCTTACTTCTGATCCGTCAGCAAGGGTCAGGACAGCAGATACCTCCTTGGGAACTGTATCTGTCGTCATCATGGCATATTCAGCAAGATGGGCTGTCTCCTCTTCTGCGGAAAGGCCGTTTACCAGATCCGGGATCTTGGAAACGATCTTATCCACGGGAAGACGGTCACCTATAACGCCTGTGGAAGCAGTCATGATCTCATCAGAAGTGCAGCCTAATCCCTCCGCTACCTTTGAAGCGATGGTGTCGGCGTCGGATCTTCCCACAGCTCCAACACAGGCATTTGCGTTTTTACTGTTTACGATGATACCCCTGGCCTTTTTTCCTGAACTTATCTTTTCGATGGTCCTTTCAAGGGAATGGCCCTTAACGAGGTTGGAAGTATATACTCCTGCAATAGATGCAGG
>CACXGG010000176.1 GCA_902767145.1 Oscillospiraceae bacterium
CTGTCAGCCCCTGTACTTTTACCATATCCTGATGATCACTGATCAAGCGTAAAGGAACTTTCCTCTCTTACATCCCCCTGGACTGCATACCAGTTTATATCGCCGTGGTTATATACGACATAGTAGGGGAAGTTATATTTGTTTTCGTCAGTTATGGGTGTCCCGTAGTAAGGGTCCACCGGAGAATCAACCACACCGTCCATTGCCAGCAGAGGCGTGTCGGCATTTGTCATGAACTCTTCGTTTACAGAGAATCCATGGGCATCGAAATCCTTGACCATCAGTACGGGATTAAAGAACCTGTACTGGTCTTCGTAACTGTATGCATGATCCGATACCACTATGATCCTGGTGTTGTCATAGATACCGTTATCCCTCAGGTAATCGAACCATTCTGCCAGGCCCAGATAAGCTGCTGCATTGGAATCATAAAATCTCATATTATTGTAGTCGCTGAATTCCAGGGTATTTCCATCCCAGTCCGTCCTTATTACCCCTGATTCATATGCTGTATTATCCACCTCATATTCAGGGGTGTAACCGGGCTCCTGAAGGAGCTGGAAATCATGGGCAGTATAATTGACAAACATAAGGAAGCAGTCACCCTGACCTTCGTTTATCTCAGTGATCTCCGGAAGATCCATAAGGACTGTATAGGAATCCATGAATCCCTCCTCATATCCCACTGTCTTATACTCTTCTGTCTGCACCTGGGTATACTTAAACGAATATTCCCTGTTGGAGGAATTATAAAGACCCTGGTCAAAGAGGATACCCCTCAGTATAAGAGGAGACGTCCTGAACAGACCATAGCAGAAGAAATTCCTCTCCCATACCTCTGAGATGCCGGGATCCTCTTCCATATATCTGCCCTCTGTTATATAGGCATCCACTCCTTTGAGATCATCATAGATGGAAAGGTCAGGAACCCATCTTGAATTTGCATAGGAAGGGTCACTGACGGTGACGTTATATCCAGTTTCCATAAAGTTGTAAGGCATTACGCGCAGGGCATTATTGATGGCAAGAGTAGTGATATTCCCCTCCCTCTTTACGATCTCGTCGGAAGTATATCCGTATCCTCCGTAAAGCCCCGGTGCACCACTGTTGGTAAGAGCGCCCGTGGACAGGGTATTGGGATAATATGTAAAGCCGTCGAATTCATCCTGAAGTTCCGGCATCTCGTTAAATATATAGGGAACGAAAAAGCCTGCTGCCCTGTCCAGCATTATGACCACCACGTTCCTGCCGTCAGCCGACAGTTCGAACCTCGCCTCGTTCCACTGCTCCTTTATGTAGGAATATGATGCAAATTCATTTTTGATGGAGATGATATTTGAGACGGAAAGGGCCGTTACAGCCAGGAGGATAACATATACCACATATCCTGTTATCTTCACTTCGTTCTTGATAAGGATAAAGCACAAAAGGATGATCATGATATCTATAAGAAGGTTCATCATCATCCTTCCCGCCTCAGGGGAAGTGAATCCCAGTTCAGGGATGAGCCTGCTGGTATATCTCTCCTGATCGAAGAAAAAGAAGTAGTTCAGAAGGAACATGAAGGACAGGCCGATGACTGCCGTTCCGATTATCCCCTTGGCCTTCGGCGTGGAAAGATATCTCACTATCCCGATCCAGAAGACAAAGAGTCCGAGGGAAAGGGCAAAGGAATATGCCATATATCTCAGGGGATCCGTAAAGGCAGGATCTATGAACTCTATTACTGATGACTTGACTATATCTGTGGGGATATAAAGGCCCACGAAAAGAGCATCAAGGATAAGTGCTGCCATGACAGGTGCTTTCCCCGGCTCCAGCATAAGGCCTCCCTTCTTCGGAGGCTTTGTCTTCACCATGGGCTTTATTATGTTCTTAAACAGCGAAAAGAGATTGTTCACGGTCCAGTAGAGAACAAGTCCCGAGGGGGAAGCGTAGAGGAGCACCAGGAAGATAGCTGCAAGTCCGTATATCTGGATCTTCTCACGGAGGGATCTTTCCTTTGAATAGACCATACCCGAAATGATATTTATGAGGGTCATGAGGATGGGGAGAAGATTAACCCTGAGCGATCCCAGGGCTATGATACCGTCAGGAACTCCCAGGTCCCTGATACAGAGAAATGAAACACCCTGCATTATATGAAGATGGCTCAGCATATGATATCCGGCTATGAAGAACGGGATCTCCAGAAGGAGTGCAAATGATGCCAGAAGGCTTGAGACGGGACTGTAGCCCGTTTCCTTATAGAGGGCCTGGAGCATCATGAACCTCTCGTCGCCCTTGAAGGCTTTCTTGATCATGTCCACCCTGTTCTGAAGTTTCTTTTCTGTATTCAGCTTTTCCTCAGAGACCCTGTCCGCCCTGTTATAGATGGGAAGTATCAGGAAGTTGAGGCAAAGTCCCATGAGAACGATGGATATACCGATATTTCCGGAGATCTTGTAGCAGGTCGAAAAGATAAACTCCAGGAGGAGTTCAACAGGACCTATGAAAAATGAATAGATCAGTTCCGGCAACATCTGGGACCATGCTCCATATATTTATTAATAACTTAGATTATTATCACATTTGATCATGCAATATGCAAAGGATATCAGAAAAAACACTTGAATGGCCATTCATATGTTGTTATAATGACCACAGATATCAGGGAGTAGCTTGTACACTTTTTCGTGTGCGACATATATCGTCACCCCGGGACTTTCTGTCTCCGGTATGTGTCTTTCGAAGCGAGACTTTTATCGCATTGGTCGATGCGATAAATGTCCCGTTTTTTATTGCCTCGATCTTTGGGAAAGTTGCATAAATGCGACGTAATTGACATGTTAGCACACGCTAACTATAATACATATGAATGATTGTTCATATGAGAAAGACACGAGGTATGTTTTATGTCAGAGAAAGAATTACAGGAATTCCTTAGTGTATGTAATGTCTACAAAGGATTCGGCGAGGGGGACAGCAGGCAGGAGGTCCTGCGCGGGATGGACTTCCAGGTCAGAAAAGGCGAGTTCTGCGTTCTCTTAGGCCCCTCGGGATCCGGTAAATCCACACTGCTTAACATCATAGGCGGTATCGACAGTGCAGACGACGGTTATATCTCCATTGCCGGGGACAAGCTCAGGGATATGGACGAGAAGGCTCTCACGAGATACAGAAGGAAACACCTGGGCTACGTATTCCAGCTCTATAACCTGATCCCCAACTTAAATGTCAAGGAGAATATCGAAGTCGGTGCCTACCTTTCCGACGATCCGCTGGACATCGATGAGCTCCTTAACACCTTAGGTCTCTGGGACCACAGATATAAGCTTCCCAACCAGCTCTCAGGAGGACAGCAGCAGAGGACCTCCATCGGACGCGCCATCGTCAAGAATCCGGACATCCTCCTTTGCGATGAACCCACGGGCGCCCTTGACTACAACACATCAAAAGAGATCTTAAAGCTCATAGAGGACGTTAACCAGAAATACGGAAATACAGTCATCATGGTTACCCACAACAATGCCATCCAGGACATGGCTGATCATGTCATAAAGCTCCGTGACGGAGTAGTCAGGAAAAACATCGTAAACGAGAACAAGATCAGCGCCGTCGACCTTGACTGGTAAGGAGGTTTCATCATGAGAGATCCCATAAACAAAAGGATCCTTCGCGACCTTGCGAAGGAGTGGAAAAGATATCTTGTCCTGTTCCTCCTCATGTCATTTATGATAGGAATAGCATCGGGAATGTTCGTCGCCAACGGCAGCATGCTCAAGGCTTTTGATGATTCCTACACAAAATATTCCATGGAGGACGGACACTTCATCCTCAAGGAAGAGGCTACTGAGGAGCTCCTTGAAGATATGCCTGATAATATCGACATTTATGAGCAGTTCTTCAAGGAAGTACCTGAAGTCACAGACGGAAATGAAGATGCCGTTGTCAGGGTATTCCGGATCAGAGAAGATCTGAACATAGCCTGCGAAAACGAAGGCCGTCTTCCGGAAACAGAGGATGAGATAGCCATCGACAGGATGCACGCAAACAACGTGGGAGTGGGTATAGGCGATACGATCACTGTGAGCGGAAAGGACTTTACCATCGTAGGTCTAATCGCTCTTCCCGACTACAGCACCCTCTTTAAGAAAAATTCAGATATCATGTTCAATGCTATCGATTTCGATGTTGCTCTTCTTACAGACAGTGCCTGGGATGATCTGAACGGCAATATCACTTATGAGTACGCCTTCAGATACGATGAGACTCCCGCCTCCGATAAGATCCAGAAGGAATGGGGCGATGATCTCGTGGAAAAGATCGCCGTCATCGCAGCGACGGGCGGTTATACCGACAACAAGGACGAAGCAGAGGAACTGGCAGATAATGTGGATGAATGGACAGCGCTTCTGGAAAACATTGATGAGACCACATCCATGGAAGATATTTCCGAAGCCATGGATAATCTGGAAGCTCTCGAGCCATATGGCGACAACGAGAATGAACTCACCGACTTCGTACCCCGATACGCAAATCAGGCTATACAGTTCGCTCCCGAGGACTTCGGATCAGATGTTGCCATGATGGGTGTTCTCGTCTACGTATTTATCGCAGTCCTGGCCTTTGTTTTTGCGATAACGACTTCCAATACGATCACGAACGAGGCAGCAGTTATCGGCACGCTCCGTGCCACGGGCTACACCAGGGGCGAGCTCATCAGATACTACATGATGATGCCTGTGATAATAACGGTCCTGTCGGCTGTCCTTGGAAATATCCTTGGATATACGGCATTCAAGGACACAGTCGTATCGATGTACTACAACTCCTACAGCCTCATCACATATGAGACAGTCTGGAATCCCAATGCATTTATCAATACGACACTTATTCCCCTCGTCGTTATGACAGCAGTAAACCTTTTCGTAATAGTCAGGAAGATGAGACTGTCTCCCCTGAAGTTCTTAAGAAGAGATCTGTCCACCTCAAAGAGGAAGAAGGCCATGCGACTTCCCAGGTTCAGGTTCCTTAACCGTTTCCGTCTGAGGATCCTCCTCCAGAATATCGGCGGTTATATCGTACTCTTCTTCGGAATATCCTTCGTCATGCTCCTTCTCGCTTTCTCCGTTGGTCTTCCCGAAACACTGGATCATTACAAGGAGACGATGACAGAGGAACTCATCTCGGAATACCAGTACATCCTTAAAGACTATAAGGACGAGGACGGCAGCATAATAACAACAGACAACAGCGACGCCGAGATCTTCTCCATGGAGAACCTGGTGACAACAGACGGTGTCAATGTTGGAGAGGGCATAACAGTCTACGGTGTAACTGATGACAGCAGCTATATAGATGCAGATCTTCCGGAGGACGGTGTTCTCATCTCGAGTGCCTATGGTACCAAGTTCGGACTTAAGGAAGGCGACACCATCGTGCTCAAGGAAAAATATGCCGACAAGACTTACGAATTTACGGTCAGGGGCATATACAACTACACCGGCGGCCTTGGGATCTTCATGAAAAATGATATGTTCAATGACGTCTTTGACCTTGAGGAAGGATCATTTTCCGGATTCTTCTCCTCCAGCAAGATATCCGATATCGATGAAGATATGATCTATACTGTAATAACGAAGGAGGATATCATGTCCCTTTCCACGCAGCTGGATCACTCCATGGGATCTTATATGGATTATGTCTCCATAGCATGCCTTCTCATAGGCATCCTGGTCATCTATCTTCTGACCAAGCTCATCATCGAGAAGAATGCCGGATCCATATCCATGGTCAAGGTACTTGGTTACGAAAACAGCGAGATCAACAGCCTTTATGTAAATCTCACGTCCGCCGTCGTCATAGTATTCGCCTTTGTATCAGCCTTCCTGTCGATATACGGACTGACCTTTATATTCAAGATCATCATGTGTTCCATGAGCGGATGGTTCGATATCTATATCAGCTTTAAAGGCATATTGAAGATGGTGGGCATCCTTCTCGTTTCCTACTTCATAGTTTCCTTCTTCGATGTGCAGAGGATAAAGAAGATCCCGCTTACTGACGCCCTCAAGAATGTGGAATGATCATCTGTTATCTACTTTTTCCGGATACATATCATGGTGTGCGAGGCGGTCCTGAGCGACCGCCTCCCATTTTGTTCCGGGTTTTCCGTAATTACAGTAGGGATCGATGGAGATGCCGCCCCTGGGAAGGAATTTTCCCCACACTTCTATATACTTGGGATCCATGAGCTTTATAAGATCCTTCATGATGATATTGACGCAGTCCTCATGGAAGTCTCCCCTGTTCCTGAAGGAAAAGAGATAGAGCTTTAAAGACTTGCTCTCCACCATCTTCACACCGGGAACATAAGAGATGGTTATCGTGGCAAAATCAGGCTGACCTGTGATGGGACACAGGGATGTGAATTCGGGGCAGTTGAACTTTACGAAATAATCATTATCCTGATGCTTGTTCTCAAAGGTTTCCAGGACCTCAGGTGCATAGGAAAAATCATACTTGATATCCTTGTTTCCAAGCAGTGTCAGGTCTTCGTTATCCCTCATAGTCTTTACCTCCCGATAACATGATACTTGATATCATCATCAAATGTATCGATACCTTCCGCCTTCTTGACCTTTCCCACCACGAGATATGTGAGTGGTGTGAAGATCACCTCATATCCAACCTTAAAGAGATACTGGAAGAGTATCATGGATAATATGGTCTTGTTATCCATAGTACCCCAGAATGAGATCGTTATAAAGATGACAGAATCAAAACCTTCTCCCACCAGGGTAGACAGGATCGTCCTTACCCAGAGGTTCTTACCCTTGGTGGCTACCTTGAGCTTCGAAAGGATCATGGAATTTGAGAACTCTCCGAAGAGATATCCTGCAAAAGATGCCAGGGCGACCCTGGGAGTCGTTCCCATAACGATCTCATAAGCTCCCTGGTTCTCCCAGAAGCCGGGATGAGGGAGTGCGATGGTTGCAAGGTAGATAAGGACTGCAAAGAAACTGCATCCAAAGCCTGCCCAGATGACCGACCTTGCTTTCTTAAATCCGTAAACTTCTGTAAATACATCACCGAGGATATA
>CACXGG010000177.1 GCA_902767145.1 Oscillospiraceae bacterium
GTAGCATAAGGCGTCTCTTCTTAGCCTTGGTCTCATCCCGGAGCTTCTTTTTTTCCTCTTTAGTGATGGTATCCTTCCGTTCCTCAAGGGACACCTTTGCCTTTTCGTCTATGCGTCCCATCACCAGGCATACAGCCCAGGCCGTCAGGGAGGTCACGGTGATAAAGATCAGGTTCTGCCATCCGGAGAACCAGTAAAATACATAACTTGCCAGCAGGAGCAAAGGCCATCTCACCTTGCGTGGGACGGCGTAGTAGAGTGCGAAGAGTATCGCAACGAAAAGTATGAAATAGAGGGATGTAAATAACATCAGCCGTTCTGAAGCCTGTCGATAAGAGCCCAGAGGGATGCTGCGGAGTTAAAGTTATCGGGGATGATCTCCTCTGCAGGGATCATGACACCCAGCCTCTCGTCCACTTCAGCCACGATGGTGACGATATCGAAGGAATCGATGATCCTGTCATCCACCAGGGTGGTACATGTCTCATAATCTACATCTGAATGAAGTTCTTCAAGTATCTCCAAGAGTTCTTCCATTTATATTTCCTCCTTATTTCCCTGCTGCCTCAGTGGCAAGCTTCTTTCTGTCGATCTTGCCGTTGGGTGTCAGGGGCATGCTTTCCAGTTTTATTATCTTATGGGGGAGCATATATCTGGGAAGACCGTCCTTCAGGGCGGCATCCAGATCTCCCTTTTCGATATCTCCTGTGTAGTAAAGGCTGATCCTGTCCTTCTCCTTATCGAAGACGGCACAGCAGAGCACCACCTTGTCTATACCGGAGACCATGGCCTCGATCTCGCCGAGCTCGATCCTGTGGCCCATATGTTTTATCTGATGATCCTTTCTGGAACAGAAGACGAGTTCGCCTCTTTCATTTCTGTAGGCGATATCTCCTGTCCTGTAGATCAGTTCCCTGTATCTGTCGTTTAAGGGATTTTCCACGAAGACTTCGTCTGTCCTGGTCCTGTCCCTGTAGTAGCCCAGGGTCAGGGCTGTTCCCCTTATGCAGATCTCGCCCTTTTCGGAGGGCCTGTCGTTTTCGTCCAGAAGGATAATGTCAGTATTTGAGAAGGGTCCTCCGATGGGGATCACATCCCCCTCTTCAAAGTCCCTGTCCACTTCGTAGAAACAGCTCATGCCCGTGGCCTCCGTGGGACCGTAGAGGTTTATGAACCTTGTATCGGGAAGCGCCTCCCTCCAGCGATTGAACTGCTTTATGGGGAAGACCTCGCTTCCGAAGGCGATGGTCTTCAGGTATTCGGGCTTTGTCTTCTGAAGGACATTGAGTCCCGATATCATGGTGAGGGCAGAGACCACCCAGCAGATGGTATTTATCTTCTTTTCGTTCAGGAACTCCACCAGCTTTATGGGGAACATAAAAAGCTGCTTGGGGATGATCACCGCAGATGCACCGAACTTGATGGTGGGATAGAGTTCCTTAAGGCATGCATCGAAGTAGAAAGGGCTCTGGTTTCCGAACCTGGTGTCCCTGTCCACCCTAAGGACCTCCGACAGATCCTCGATATAATCTATGACGCTCCTGTGGCAGGCAACTACTCCCTTGGGAACTCCGGTGGAGCCCGATGTAAATACTACATATATGGGATCGGTATCTATCTGTCTGGACCTTATGGATGTGAGGGCTTCTGCATCCTCAGGGAAAGATGACGCCTCGTCATAGTCGGCGATGGTGCCGTCAAAGCCCAGGGCCGAAGCAGCCTCTCTTGTATCCTTATCGCAGATCATGAGCTTTGCGCCCAGGGTCTTCAGGATAAGATCAGTCCCCAGTCTTGGCATCTCCTCGTCGATGGGAACATAGTAGCAGCCCCCGTAGACAGAACCGAAAAATGCCGTAACAGCTTCAGGTGTCTTCTTCATGAAGATGATCACCGGCTCGTTATAAAGTCCCTTGGATGCGATGAAGGATCCTATGGCTCTTGAACTTCTGTAGACCTCCTGAAAGGTAAGGCCGTGGTCCGCATCTTCATAGGCGGTCTTGTCCGGCAATTCCCTGACGGTCTTCTCAAGATATTCAAGAACGTTCTTCTGTCTCACTCTTTTATCTTCCCTTCACATGATCTTACGGACTCTTCAGCCAGCACTTCAAGTATATCAAAACAGTCAGAGGGCAGCTGGTGGTACCTCTTTATCAGGGACAGCTCCGTGCAGCCCAGGATAAATACCTCAGCGCCCTTAGCCTTCAGGTGTTCCTTTACCCGGTTAAATCTTTCCAGGTCAGGAACCTTTCCGGCCTTCACTTCATCATATATAAGACGCATGACTTCCTTCTGGTGTTCCGCATCCGGGAAAACAGGCGTAACATTATGGCTCTCCAGCACATTTCCCAGGATCCCGGCCTTAAGGCTTCCGTCCGTGGCCATGATCCCCGCCTTCTTTATTCCCGCCGAAAAAAGTCTCTCCGCAGTCTCATCTACGCCGTAGATAACAGGAAGGCCCAGATCCTCCTGAAGTCTCTCATTAAAGATACGCGCAGTGATACAGGGAACGGCGATGACACATGCCCCCAGGGACCTGAGCTCAGTTCCTATCCTCAGAAGATCCGGATAGGGATCGGGATTACTGTTGTCCAGGATATAAGCCGTCCTGTCAGGGATCTGCGGGCAGCTGTGTATCAGGGTCTCGATATGTTCACCGTCTGAAAGGGCTTCCGTCCTTGAGACCACCAGTTCGTAGAAATAAGCCGTCGCCATGGGGCCAAGGCCTCCGATCACACCAAGGATCTTACTCATCGGTCTCATCCTCCCTCATGGTCATGTTATAGAAATCCAGCTGGTCCTGGACAGACTCGGTGGCTCTGGGCGGCAGATCCCCTTCGATATCAAATCTGTGGGACCAGTCGAGTTCGTCATCAGTCCTCATATACCAGTAACCGTCGTGCTCGAAGGATGGTGAGGAATCGCAGTGATACCACTGACCGTTCAGGTAGACCAGGTTCCAGAAATGGCAGGAATTCGTAGCGGGATATCTCTCCACGCAGAGGTTCTCGATGCCTGCCACATCGAAAAGCGCCTTACAGCAGGCATAGTAGGTAAAGCAGTCACCCTGGAGGGTGGTGAATCCCTCATATGCGCCGATGGTCCAGTCGTTCTTATTAGATGTGCCTACATAGTGGATATTATTTCTTGCCCAGTTCATTATCCTGAAGCCGATCTCCACATCAGTCAGCTCCTGGCCCTCGGTTATCTCATCCAGCACCTCCTGGGCCAGTTCGTAGACGATCTCGGGCTCCACATAATCCTCGGGCTTTGTACGCATGGTGATATAGACCGTGGTGGAAGTGGTATTTCCATTTTCGTCCGTGGCACTGTAGACAACGGGATATGTTCCGTCCAGGGAAGTATTTACGGCGGATGTATCTATCTCCAGCTGGGGATCCGGATCATAGTTGTCCGTTACATAGATCCCGTCCCTGTAGAGGATGGTATCGCCGATAAAATATTCCATATCATGGGGCCCGTAGATAAGGGGCGCGTTATGGTCGTCGGTTATGGTGAAGGGCACATGGATGACGTTGACGTTTCCGTAGGCGTCCTCCAGCTTTACGGGGATCAGCTTTTCGCCGCCCTGACTGATATCCGGGGACTCTTCATAGTAGGAGATGGTCACATCAGAAAGATCATAGACATCCGCCACGCACTCGGAGGGCTCAGGCAGTTTGTCTGTATATACGCTCTGGGGTACGGCTGTTGCCGTGGGAGGTGTGGTGTCCACTATATTGAGGACCACAGGCACAGTAAACTTCCAGATCTGCATCTTGATGCCGTAGGATCCGGGAACACTTGTATCTATCTGGGAAACATCAGTTATAAAGGAAGTCCTGTCGAAGACCTCGCCGTTTCGGAAGAAGAGACTGAGGCCTATACGTGATCCCGTTTCGATGGTGACTTCAGGAAGTATCTTCGCCTTCTGTCTGTCTATATGTCTTTTTACGGCATATGCATCAAGGAGCAGGAAAATGATCAGGAGCAATACCCAGATCCCTTTTCCCGAATTCTTCTTTCTTCTTTTCTTCCTCTTATCAGAAGACAAAGCCCACTCCTCCGGTTACTGTTTGTCGGATCCTTCGGCTTCCTCTAACATCAGGTCGATACCTGTATCTACATTGGGATAATCCCCTGTAAAACATGCATCACAGAACTTATGTCCCTCTTCGCAGATCATCTCACCGAGAGATCCTACCTCCAGATAACCAAGAGAATCCGCTCCTATTATCTCACAAATCTCGGGAACTGTATGCTGACATGCGATAAGTGCATCACATGAGGGCACATCCGTACCGTAATAGCAGGGGTGGGTAAAGGGCGGCGATGAGATCCTGACATGGACCTCTGTGGCACCTGCATGCCTGAGCATCTTTACGATGTTGGCGATAGTGGTGCCTCTTACGATGGAGTCGTCGATCATTACGACCCTCTTTCCCTTTACTGCTGTATCTATGGGGTTGAGCTTGATCCTTACGGACTGCTTTCTCAGCTGCTGGGAGGGCTTGATAAACGTCCTTCCAACGTAGTTATTCTTAACAAATCCCTTCTCATATCTGATGCCGGACTCCAGGGAAAAACCA
>CACXGG010000178.1 GCA_902767145.1 Oscillospiraceae bacterium
CCCATGAGGAAGGCGCAGGCCGTCAGGGCTGATATAAGTCTTATTCTCTTCATTTTCTTACTCCTCTCCCCATCTTCAGTAATTATACCTTTTCTGTACCGTAAATACACGCAGTGAAAAGACCGCGCCTTTCCGGAAGCGCGGTCTCTTGCTAAGGTATATATGGGGTAAAATAAGGAAGTCAACCTACTGCATATGTATTGTCATAACTCATATAGTATGTTCCGATACCTGTATCTCTGTTGAACTCGACATAACAGTCATCAGCTCCGACTCTTATGATAGTTCCGTCATCAGATCTCTGGTTGAATTCTTCAACATAGGATGTGAGGTATCCCTCAAAGATAGCTTCGTTCATCCTGTAGACTGCGATACCCTCATAGAGTGTATCTGTCTCCTTATATCCGTTGAAACCCTGGTTGAACATGTAATCTCCGTCACCGTATCCGAAGCCGTACTCAAGATCAAGAGCAGGGTCATCGATGGTAAATCCCTGATCTGCATATGACTGTGCGATAGTTCTCAGTTCATCATCCTGGATGGTGGAAAGATCATGAAGCTCCCAGTCGTCAGGAAAAGTATCAAGATTCACATTATCCCAGTCAATGGCTACTGTATAATCTTCGAATCCTTCACAGTCTGCAAGAGAGGGCCATTCCGCACAATAAAAACTTTCTTCATCAGACTCGGAGGTCTCCTCTGCATCGGAAGTAGTCTCCTCTGTCTTCTTAGTCGTCTCTTTTGTTTCCTTTGTCTCTTCCTCAGTCTGCTCTGTCTCAGGTGTCTCTTCCGCTGTCTGTGCGGCGCATCCTGTGAGGAGCATACCTGCAGCTGTAAAAGCTGTAACTACCGTTGTTAATACCTTTTTGTTCTTCATTGTCTGATTTTCTATCTCCTTTTCTTTCGGAACTTCTCACTGCTCCGAACTACGAACTCATCTTAACGGTAACTTTCAACGCACTTGTATAGAAGATGTGTACGACTTGCAACAAAAGTGGGGCAAAAATCAGTTATCTGCCTTTTTGGCGAAAGATGTTATTATATCTGGTATGGAAAAGGACCTCTGGACATATCTTAAAGAGACAGATAAACCTGTTGTACTGTATGGAACGGGAAATGGAGCCGACAAGATCATCGCCAAGATGGAAAAGGACGGCACCTACAGTAAGGTACAGGGCATATTTGCAAGCTCGGGATTTGTCAGGGACAGATATTTCCGGGGCATGAAGGTGGAATCCTTTGAGTCTGTGACAGAGCGCCTGGGAAAAGACATCATCGTCCTTATGTGCTTCGGCTCCTCCAGGCCCGAGGTCCTGGAAAATGTATATAAGATATCTTCCTTATGTGAATTTTATGCCCCTGATGTGCCTGTCTACGGGACAGACATCTTCGACACCGCCTACTACGAGGCAAATAAGGACAGGATCGACAGGGTAACCGCCCTTCTGGCGGACGATCTGTCAAAAAAGACCATGTGTAACACTGTTACAAATAAACTGACGGGAGGGCTTTCCCCGCTTTTGGAATGTGAAGTGTCCAAAAGGGATGCAGACCTGCTCCTGACCCTTCCGGAGGGTGCTGTTTTCGTGGATCTGGGTGCTTATAACGGGGATACGGTCCTCCATTACACCTCTCTTTTCCCCCAGATAAAGAAGATCTATGCCGTGGAGCCGGATAAGAGGAATTTCAGGAAACTTCAGGAGAACACATCGGGTCTTCCCCTTGATATAACATATGTGAACGCCCTTATCTCTGACAGTGACGGCATATCCTTTGCGGGAAAGAACACCGGAAGGGGCGTACATGAGCAGGATCAGGGAGAGGAGATAAGGTCTGTCACGGTGGACAGCATCCTTAAGGGCTCTTCCTGCAGCTTTATCAAGTTCGATGTGGAGGGAAATGAAATAAAGGCCATCTGCGGGGCTAAGAATACCATCTCTTCTTATAAGCCTTCAATGCAGATAGCCTGTTATCACAGGAGCGGGGATATCTTTGAGATACCTCTTGCCGTTCTCGATATCAACCCGGACTATAAGGTCTATATGCGCCATACGCCTCATGTTCCGGGATGGGATACCCAGTTTTATTTTGTCTGATCGTCCATTCTCTTTACCTTCCTGATACTTCCGTCAGGTTCCTTGATGGACATGTGGTCCAGCTGGGCACCCAGGTTTCCCAGGACTGCCTTTCTGTATATGTCGCGGAGCTTCTTCTGCTCCTCCTTTTCCTCCTCTGTAAGTCCCACATCCTTGGACTTGTGGTAGAGTTCGTTTATCCTCTTTACGGTATCATCCATACTCATATGATCTTCCTCCGTCAGTTATATCTAAGTGCATCGATGGGTTTCATGGCGGCAGCTTTCTTCGCGGGGTATAGTCCGAAAAGGATACCGACTCCGCTGGAGAAGATAACGGCTACCATGGCCACCGGGATGGAGATCGAGAAATCGACATTTCCGATTATATTTACTACCTGTATTCCCAGCCAGGACAGTATGAGACCTATGATACATCCGATAAGGCTCAATGTCATTGCCTCAATGAGGAACTGCAGCAGGATTATGCTGGGCCTTGCTCCGATGGCCTTTCTTATACCGATCTCACGTGTTCTCTCCGTAACTGATACCAGCATGATGTTCATGATACCGATACCGCCTACCAGAAGTGATATTGCAGCGATTCCTCCGAGGAGGAGTGAGAGTGCCGCAGTGATCTTATCCATGGCAGAGGAGATCTCTGACTGGTTAAAGATATAGAATTCATCCGTGCTTCCGAACTTATTGGTAAGCTCTTCCTCCAGTTCCAGCTGAACGGCTGAAGTATCCCCGTCGACACCTGAGAAACAGACCTCAGGGATGGCGGAAAGCGATCCGGAATCCGAGATCCTCACGGCTGACGTAATGGGGATATATACCTGATATTTGTACATGATAAGGTTTGCCAGAGCAGAAGACTGCTTGAGGACACCGATGATACGGTAAGGTCTTCCTCCGATGCTCAGGGTCTCGCCCACCACGTTCTCCCTTCCCAGGAGATCTACTGCTGTGGCATTACTTATTACAACGACATTGGTGTGGTTGTCCACATCGGGTTTCATGATGAACCTTCCGTATTCCACTTTAAGTCCCTGAATGCTCATGAGTTCCATGGTGGTTCCGTATACGATGGAAATACCTTCTTCGTGTGGACCGTATAGTCTGTCGACTGTATAGACCACTGGGGCCACCTGGTCGACGGAAGGAAGTTCCCTGAGTTCATCGAGATATTCCATGCTGAATACACCCCTGCCCGTTTCGTCGTCCACTATGACCATATCGGTACCGATCTCATCGATGGCCGACTTGATGCTTCCTGTGGCGCCGCTTACAAGGGATACAAGGACAACAAGGGCAAAGACACCGATGATGATACCCAGCATGGTGAGGAAGGATCTGAGCTTTTTTGACTTTATGGAGCTGAAAGCCATCTTCATGGACTGGAATACTATCATGAGCCTGCCCTGTCCTCTCTGGTTTCGGTAACGATACCGTCCATTATCCTTATGCTCCTCTCGGCCTGCTTTGCCACGTTATCATCGTGGGTGATGAGGACGATGGTATTGCCCTGCTTATGAAGCTCCCTGAACATATTCATGATCTGGGCACCTGTAGCCTGGTCCAGGTTACCTGTAGGCTCGTCTGCAAGGAAGAGTGAAGGCTTTGAAGCCATGGCTCTTGCTATGGCCACACGCTGCTGCTGTCCGCCTGACAGCTGTCCCGGAGTATGGGCGCGCCTTTCGTAGAGGTCCACCTTCTGAAGGGCTTCCCTTACACGGGCTTTTCGCTCGTTCTTACCGATACCCTGATAGATAAGGGGAAGTTCCACATTCTCCTCTGCGGTCATGGTCTGGATAAGGTTAAAGTTCTGGAAGATAAATCCGATCTTCTTGTTCCTGACGATGGCCAGCTGCTTCTCGGAATATCTGTCAATGGGGATCCCGTCCAGGAGATACTGGCCGGAACTTGCCACATCAAGACAGCCCACGATGTTCATCAGGGTGGACTTGCCGGATCCCGAGGGACCGACCACTGCCACGAACTCACCCTGCTTGATGTGGATATTCGCATTCCATAAGGCGCGGACCTGTTCCCCGCCCATGTTATATACTTTTGAAACGTTCCTGAATACGATCACTTACGTTACCTCTGATCATTCAAGATAGGAAAGGAGCGCATTCTCCTCCACGCCTGTGTAATAGATGGTCTCGCCCTCGGAAACACCGCTTACGATCTCCACATTGACTCCGTCGGAAAGGCCTGTCTCAACAGGTGTCTCATCAGTAAGGTTTCCTTCTTCATCAAAGGACTTATAAACGAAGAGCGTATCACCTGTCTGCTGAAGTGCCCTCATGGGAATAAGGAGTACATCATCCCTGATACCAATGATGATGGAAGCGTTGACTGACATACCGAAGAGCATATCATCCTCCATGGGAAGCTCAACTTCCACGTTATATCTGGCATTTCCGGAATCACTGGAAGAGATATAGGAAATGTTAGTTACATGACCTGTGTATTCAGAATCGGAGGATTCAAGATCTATGCGTACTTCCTGACCCAGCTCAACCTGCATGATATCAAGCTCGCTGATACTCAGTGTGATCCTGACGGTATCCAGCTTGGCGATCTTCATGACCGTGTTGTCTGAAGAGCTTCCCACCTGATAGGAACTGCTGCCCGTAAGGCCGGAGAAGGATGTGATACCGGATCCGGAGAAGGAAGGCATGGCAGAAGAGATGGCAGCGCTGGTGATGGCTTGTGTCAGCGCATCGGAATAACTCTGCATTGTATCTTCACCAACAAGTCCCTCAAGATCAAAGGAAGGCATGGTGGCCTCACCCAGGTCAGAAGGCATAGTAAAATCTGAAGGCAGTGAACTCTCCGAAGGAGACGTAGGATCAGAGGGATCTGTAGGCTGGGAGCTCTCCGAAGGTTCAGTCTCCTGTGAAGGTGCAGTTGCAGGATATGTAATGGTAAGTGTAAGGACTCCGTTCTCAAGTTCAGACTCCACTTCAGCTCCGTCGATCTCGGGATCGATGTCGGAGGCAAAGGAATAACCTGTATCGGGAGTAAGTACGACGATGGCCGTATAGACCGTATCATTTAAGAACTTTCCGGATACCGTGGGGCTCCAGAAGACAAGTCCTGAATAGCCGTCATCAGAATCGATGGAGGTCTGGGGGTCAGCACCTGCCACAGGTGCAGTCAGGTCCAGATCATCGATATCAGATATCTCTGTGGATCCGTCGTTATCTGCCTTGAGAAGCTCCTCATCACGGCCTGTGAGATCGGCGGAGATGGGAAGGATCGAGCTTAAGTCGATACCGTCGAGAGACGAGGATGAGGAGGACTGGTCTATGACAGGGACGTCGGTTACGATACCGTCAAAACCTGCTGCCAGATTGGGGTTCTCGTAATATGCAAGAAGGAGCGTCTTTCTGTTCTCCAGTTCCTCCTGCCTGTTCTCCAGTTCCTCTTTTTCGTACTCTGTAAGATCTGTAGCCTTAAGTTCCTCTTCGATGTCGTCCAGTTCATTCTGGACATCGATGATGGCACTTGTTATGGATGCTGTATCCAGGATAGCGATTATGTCTCCCTCGTGGATCTGATCGCCCACCCTGAATACCACTTCGCTTACCTTTATCTCTGAAGGGATCTTTATCTCCACATTCTCGGCAACTCCGATGGTACCGAAGCCGCCGATGGTGCTTTCGATGCTTCCCTTTTCGACAGTAACCTCTTCAGGTTTTGCCATGGCGCTGGCGATGTTCTCCATCTGCTTCTTGAGAAGGGCAAGACCTCCTGCGATGAGCAGGGCTATCACTACGATCACTGTTATGATCACCGGTGTCTTTTTCTTTTTCACTTACGATCTACTCCTTTTATCCTGGCAACAATTGGCTTTGTTGCAATATGAAATAAATATGCCGCTGCGATGGATGCAGCGAGAACGACTGCTGTATAAAGGGAAACGTTCTTTATGTAGTGGAACGCTTTTACCTTATCATCAATAAATGCGTAGGCGAAGACAAATACGAATACCGCCTGGAGCATATATGTATCAAGTGTCATCTTACCCAGGAACCTGAGAGCGGGATTTCCGATCCGAAGCTTCATTCCCAGAAGAAGGACGAACCAGGCAAATGTAAATGCGGAGATCACCTGGGCGAAATAACGCAGTGCCCAGGACTTGTCATAGTCGTAGACGAAACCGAACTTTTCACATACCTCGTACCAGTAATTACCAACGGCGAATCCCACCACGGTAACTCCTGCGGTCAGGATAAGGAAGATCACATAACCCTTCTTCAGGACCTTGAGGATCTGCTTTTCATACTTTGCCATGATGATGCCCACAAGGAAGAGATGATGGGTATTGCACCACCAGGTACCAAGTTCCTTGTGAAGGAAAAGAGCCGCCAGGGCTAAGGTAACCAGGGTCATGACTGCGAAGCTGACCTTCTCATTTTTGATAAGGCCGAAGGCGACGAAAAATGCGATATAGAGGATCATCAGAACAGGTACGAACCAGATGTGGGGATGCCACTGGAGAGGGTCTCCTTCAAAGGGCATCTTCCTTATGTATCTGAGGACCACGAAGATGATCCATGTGAATACTGTGGGAAAGAGCATGGGAACTATCCTTCTGCGGAAATACTTCCTGAAGGCGCCCTCTTTACGCGTGGACTTATACATGCCGTATCCGGAGCAGAAGAAGAATGATGCAACGAAAAGATAGCCAGCCCAGACAAAGGCTTCAAGACCCGGTCTGATCATGAGGGGAGGCATCCAGGGAGCACACGTCTTCTCTGCACAGTGGTGAAGGATAATGCCGATGGAACAGAATCCGAGAAATGCCTTTGTGTGATCTAAAGACATTACTTCATCATTCCACTGTCCAAGCTTCTGAGGCTTGATGCCCCACAATATCAGCAGGGCAAACAGCACATAAAAGATATTAGCTAACTGCATTTCCTTTTTTCCTTATTCCCATAGACCAAAAGTAAAATGATTATACTATATGCTCGTTCATTTTTAAACAATAAAAAACGCCCGGTGTTACCCGGGCGCCTTCAGTTGTTCTTAACGCTTTATCAGAATGCGTATTCAGATACCATCTCCATTACGAAGATCGTGTCCTCAACAGAACCCTCGATAGTAGATGTTGCGCCATCTTCATCGATAGAACCGGAGAATGTATTTCCGTTGTTTGTTACAGGAATACCTTCGTTGTTCATTTCTGCAATAAAAGCATCTGCGAATGCAGAAGCTGTATCAGCTGTAGTGAACTTGACAACTTCTACAACGACCATAGATGTGTCATTGGGATCACCTTCATACTCTACACCTGCCAGACCTGCAAACATAGCAGCCATTCCGCCACCCATAGCAGAGAAGCCTTCCTCGATTTCAGCTCCAAAATCTACATCGGAATCGGGAACTGCAACATCACCTTCCTCCAGAGGAAGAAGGATATATCCGAGATCGATATACTCCTGTGCCTTAGCTGCAACTGTAGGATCAGCAAAATCCTCTGCTGTGCATGTCTCCATGGTGAATTCATCATCGGAAATAACGATGTCGTCACCTGTCTCAACAACGATCTCAACATCAGACTCTGTAGCTTCAGTTGTCTCCTCAGTTGTCTCCTCAGTTGTCTCCTCTGTTGTCTCTTCTGTCTCTTCCTCAGTCTCTTCTTCTGTTTCCTCGATCTCCTCTTCCTCGTCGTCATCCTTGTCCTTCTTGTCGGAGCAAGCAGTAAAAACGGAGCAAGCAAGAGCTGCGGAAATACCGACTGCCAATGCCTTCTTTGCGATCATTGATCTTTTCATTTTGTTTTTTCTCCCTTATTTTAAGAATTTGTCTGCAAGCGCAAACTGCCGATATTATACTAAATAAGCGGGAAATTTCAACTATTTTTGAACAGTAGGCGAATAGGTATGGTCAGAGTTCCAG
>CACXGG010000179.1 GCA_902767145.1 Oscillospiraceae bacterium
CCGGGCTCGATCATAAGATTTGAAAAGCTCATGCCGCCGAAACCGTTTCCGGTGGACTTGATACCTGCCTTGTTTGCGGTCTTAAGGTTATAGAAAGCAGTATTGAACTTGCCCTTTTCGATGATATATTTCTCTGTGGTAGCGACGCCTTCGCTGTCGAAGGGCACTTTTTTCAGTGCCTTTTCGTACAAAGGTATCTCTTTTATGTTAAGGGCATCTGAGGCTATTACCTCCCCTTCCTTCCCTGCCAGGAGCGATAATCCCTTCTGCATTGAATAGGATGAGAAGTTAGACATAAAGGTGGAAAAGAATGCCACTACAGCTTCATTTCCAAGGATGATGTCGTATTTTCCGGAAGCTACGGAAGTTCCGCCGAACTTATCCATTATCCTCTTTTTAAATACCTTTACGAAATCATCGCTGTCGAACTTATCGATATCATTTCCGTACCAGTAATAGCCGGAAGTCTTTACCTGGCCGTCTTTCTCGGCGCGGGCGCCTGCGTAGACGGAGACAAAATCGCTGTCGGTATAAGCCTGAAGTCCCTTTGAATTGATCTTTCTGTTCATCGCCCTGTCGCAGGAGATGGAAAGATAATCAACAGCCTTGATGGCAGGATCAGAAGCAAGGATATCCTTTTCCAGCTTAAGTGCAATGGATTCAAACCTGGAATAGGTATTCTTATCAAAGGCATTCGTGATCTGGGAACAGTAGAGCTCTTTGTTGTCGGGATCACAGTAGATGAAATCCTCATCTTCATCATCCAGGATATCGCAGCTCTCGGATACATTATTGAGCATGTAGTCAATAGCTTCGTCAGTATAGACATTAGTAACGGAAGATGCCATCTGGCCGTTCTTTTTACCCTTGAACCTGATGCCCTGTTCCGAGGACCTCTCAAAGGAATTGACTTCACCGTTAAGGACGGATACCTCCATGGAGATACCGCTGAAATAAGAAGCCTGGGATTCATCAAAGCCCAGCTTTTCCGCCTTTACAAGGATCCCTGAGAGCAGGCTTTCGTAAGTAGCTTTATCCATCATACTTCTCCCTCCTCTCTTCCGCCGACAAGGATGGAGGAAAGTCTTATGGTAGGCTGGCCCACGGTTACCGGGATGCCGCCGGAGATGGAGCCGCACATTCCTGCAGAAAGCTCCAGGTCATTTCCCACCCTATCGATATTAAGAAGGACCTCTGATCCCTTGCCGATGAGGGTCGCACCCCTTACAGGCTCACAGATCTTACCGTTCCTGATCATATATCCTTCGTTTACTGCGAAGTTGAACTCACCGGTGGTGGTATCAACGGAGCCTCCTCCCATCTGGGAACAGTAGAGGCCGTACTCAGTGTCGGAGATGATGTCCTTGGGATCGTCCTCGCCCTTGTCGATATATGTGTTGCTCATCCTGGATGTGGGCGCATAGGAATAATCCTGACGTCTTCCGCATCCGGTGCTCTCACAGTTCATCCTGCGGGATCCCAGCTTATCCACCATATAGTTCTTGAGGATGCCGTTCTCGATGAGAAGAAGGTTGGAAGATATACCACCCTCGTCATCGATCTCATAAGATCCCCATTCGCCCTTTATCTTTGCATTATCGTAGGCTGTTACCTTATCTGATGCGATCTTCTTACCCAGCATATCAGTAAAGCAGGAACTCTTTATACCTACTGCTGTTGCTTCCAGTGAGTGACCGCAGGCCTCGTGGAAGATAACGCCGCCGAAGCCGTTTCCAAGGACCACGGGCATCTTTCCTGAAGGGGCATAACCTGCATTTATCATTCGAAGTGCTGTCTCGCAGCATTGTGTGGTCTTTTCGATGATGGGATACTCATTGACGAATTCATATCCGCGGAGTGTTCCCGGAGCTATCCTGCCGGTCTGCTTTTCGTTGCCTTTTGTTGCGATGACCTCAACGGAAAAACGCATCCTGGTATCAGATGATTCCCTGTTTATTCCTTCGGAGTTTACCACCCTTATGGTCCTCATGTTATTTGTGAAGGATGCTGCAGCCTGGGTGATCAGCGGATCAAAGGACAGGGCATGGTCGGATGCCTGCTTTAGAAATGCTACGTTATCAGTCTTTCTTACTGTCATGGGATCGATATTAATATCGGAAGCAGTCCTGAAACATCTGGATTCCAGCTCCTTTATCTCTCCCCTGCTGTTTCCCTTCAGGGCATCTGCAGCCTCTCCTGCCAGCTTTATAAGGCCATCTGCGTCAAAGTCATTGGAATAGACATAGACCACATTGGTGCCTGCCATGAGCCTTATACCGACGCCTGATGCTACACCTGAACCTGCTTTTATGACCCTGCCGTTGAGCATGGAAACTGATGAGCTCCTGCTCTCTTCTATGAATACTTCGGCAAAATCAGCAGTCTTACTCATTGCCGCATCTATGATACGGGCAATATTACTGTCGTTTAACATATAGATATTCACCTTCTGATATTATTTTCAAAGACTATTATATACTATTCTATGCCGTAATATACCCAGCAATCGGGATCAAAGAGCTGATCTCCGTTGAATTCATACCAGTATCCCGGAGTAAAGACATTTCCGTTGTTGTCATCTATGAGAAGATTGGGATTATCCGTGATAAGAAGGGGCATATCGTATTTGTCCTCATCTGTTACGGGATTTCCCGTGGAGACGTTTACGGGATCGTCTATAAGACCTTCAAAGGCGAGCATGGGAGTATCGGCATTAGTCATAAAGGTATCATCTGTTATGATCTCCCCCTCACTGTCGAAATCCTTTACCAGGAGCACCGGGTTGAAGCTCTGGGGATTGGCACCGTCATAATGATCTGCCAGTTCATCATTAAGAGATGTTCCGTGATCTGCGACGATGATGATCCTGGTATTGTCATAAAGATCATTCTCACGGAGGTAGTCGAACCAGTCGGCCAGCAGCAGATAGGAAGCCATATTGCACTGGTAGATCTTGTAGTCCCTTATCTCATCAACTCCAAGGGTAAATCCGTCCAGGGTGAACCTGTCCATATTGTTAAGATCATATTCGGTATTATCGATACTAAGTTCCGGAACATAATCAGGCTCCGAAAGAAGCGCCTCATTATGGGCCGTATTATTTGAGATCATTATAAATGTGTTCTCATCTTCATATCCGATGGTGGTGATGTCAGGGAAAGCCTGAAGGGCCGTATAGCCGTTAAGGAAATCGATATCATATCCTCTTGCTGTGTAAGGATCCTCCGTCACCTGGACAAAGTCTGAGGAAAGTTCCCTGTCGGGAGCGTGATACATGCCGTTATCATAGAGAAAGCTCCTTATGAACACGGGAGATACCCTGAATAGGCTGTAGCAGAAAAAGTCCCTGTTCCTCACCACGGTCTCCTCTGCGATTATATCCTCCATATAAGGATTCAGGTTGGCATCCGTTACATAAAGGTCCATATCCGGATAATCAGAATATATGGAAAGATCCGGGATCCATTCATATCCTGCATATGTGGGATCACAGACAGTTACCTTATAGCCGTTCTCATAGAAGTTTACGGGCATTACCTTAAGGGATTCGTTCTGCTTCTCCTCCAGGGATACATCGTCCCTGCTGTTGATCTTATCCGGGGTATATTCATATCCGCCGTAAAGGGCCATACTTCCTGTGTTTGTATATTCGCCGAAGGAGATAGTGTTCGGGTAGTATGTAAATCCTTCAAAGCTCTCAGCGAGTTCAGGCCTTTCATTGAGCATATACGGGAAAAGATATCCCATGGCACGGTCCATCATTATGACCACCACGTTCTTTCCGTTCCTGGAGAGCTTGAGCTCGGCCGCTTGTGTCTCTTCAGTTGCATAACGGAGATGCTCATATTCCTTCGTGATCTGTGAAAGGTTCTTTATGCACATAAAGGAAATGGCCAGAAGTCCGGCTACTATCACCGCCGTAATGATATGTCTGTTGTTCCTCCAGATAATAAAGAAGAGCATGAATACCAGGACGATGATAAGGATATTAAAGAGTACAAAGGATGTCTCCGGTTCATAGACGATGGTCTGAAGCCTCATAAGGGGCGTCAGAGGGCCCACTTTGCCGAAGGCAAAATAGTTCATGGTCAGCATGCCGCAGACAAAAGCTACGGCAAAGGAAAAGTATTTCCTTATCTTCTCTCCTGAAAGGACATATATGAATGACCCGTAGAGCACAAAGGTTCCAAGTCCAGTCAGAAATGAAATGATCATATAGCTTACGGGATTACTGTAGGCGTGGATATTAACAAAGTGGTAAACGGCGGTGGGCAGGATATCCGAAGGCACAAGAAGGCCAACCAGGACGCTGAGGTACAGAAGTCCTGCAATGGAAAGGCCTTTATCGGAAGCCCCCTCCCCTTTTGTGACGGTCTTCTTTTCACCCTTACCCTTAAAACCGATGACTTCAAGGACGATATTCTTTAGGAGCGAAAAGAGATTATTACATGTCCAGTAAAGAACAAGACCTGCAGGTGAATCATAAAGGAGCACGAGAAATACAAGTGCTATGAGTATTACCTGTACCCTGTTCCTGGTGCTTCGATCCTTTGTATATACAAGACCCGAGATGAGGTTTATGGCCGTCATAAGTACCGGCAGGAGATTTATGGAAATGCTTCCCAGGGAGATACATCCGTCGGGAACGCTCAGGTCCTTTATCAGTCCGAAAAGAAAAGACGTGCCCTGAAAGATCTTAAGCCCCGACAGCATATGAAATGCAGCGATAAAGAAAGGCACCTGAAGAAGCAGCGAAAAAGATCCTTTGAAAACGTCGGCGGGAGAGTAATCGTTCTCCTTATAGTAGGCATTGAGGATCATAAACCTCTCATCGCCCTTAAAGGTCTTCCTTATCCTGTCCATCCAGGGCTTCAGGGCCTTCTCCTTCTCTGCACTCTTAAGCTGCAGCTCATCTGCTTTTATATACAGGGGAAGGATCAGGATATTTAATATGATGCTTAAAAGGACAACGGATATCCCAGGGATACCCGTTATCTTATAAGACACAGAAAAGATAAGCTCTAACAGCAATTCGATCGGTCTTATGAACAAATAGAATAGGACTGTTAAGAATGACATATCAGGTTAGGATCAATACCTCTTTATCTTTTTGGAAGTATTCTTCTCGAACTCAGTCTTACGAAGGACTACCTTCTTGATCTTCTTGTAGTTGGTGAGCTTGAGGTTTACTTCATCAGTAACTTCCTTAAGGAGCTTCTCGATATCCTCATCGGAAGGGTTCTCTCCCAGCTTTGCAGTTACTTCATCCATATCCGGGAAGATGGTGGCAACGATGACGATATCGTCCTTCTTCTCATCATTTTCGCCGGAGATAACGCTCTCAGCCACATAGGGAGAAAGTGACAGGAGATACTCGATCTCTTCAGGGAATACGTTCTTACCGTTCTTGGCGATGATAACGTTCTTCTTACGGCCTGTGATGATGCAGAAGCCGTCCTTGTCGATATAGCCCAGGTCACCAGTGTGATACCAGCCCTCGGGATCAAGTGCAGCAGCTGTTGCCTCGGGATCCTTGTAATAACCCATAAAGACATTATCGCCTTTTGCAATGAACTCACCGATACCGTCCTCGTCGGGATCGAGGATCTTGACCTCGGATCCGGGAAGAGGAAGTCCGGCTGCTTCGTTCTTAAAGTCACAGTCCCTGTTAAGGGCCAGGATAGGTGCGCACTCTGTAAGGCCGTAGCCCTGTACACAGAGGAAGCCGATGTCCTGGAAGAACTGGAGCATATCGGGATTTACGGGAGCTCCGCCAAGGATGATGAGCCTCATCCTTCCGCCGAAGGTCTCATGGATCTGGGCGAATAGCTTTCTTCTGACATCGATATGGAGCTTCATAAGGAATCTGCTGAGCTTGATACCTGTCTTAAGCTTCTTAGCCATCTTGGGATCTGCATTTACCTTCTTCATGATGCCCTTGTAGAACATCTCCAGCATAACAGGCACCATGAGTACGCAGGTGGGCTTAGCCTCCTTGATGTTGGTGGTGATATAACGAAGTCCTTCGCAGATGGCGATGGTTGTTCCTCTGTAGACCTGGCCGATGAAGCCGCAGGTGCACTCATATGTATGATGCAGGGGAAGAACGGAGAAGAATACGTCATTTCTGTCGATATAGAGCATGGAGAACATGGCTATAAGGTTGGTGCAGATATTCTTCTGGTTGAGCATTACTGCCTTGGACTTTGATGTTGTACCTGATGTAAACAGGAGGATGGTCATCTCATCTACATCGATGGGTGTCTCCTGATAATCCTTATAGCCCTCGTCCAGGAGTTTTCCGCCCTCTTCGATGAGCTTATGGAAAGATGTGAACCTGGGATCCTCAAGATCATCCATGGATATATACATCTTAAGTGTATCTACCTTGCCGTAGATCTCATTTACTACATCGAGCTTCGTCCTGGAGAAGATGAGAACATCCACCTCTGCCCTTTCAAGGCAGTTCAGGATCTCCTCGGGATGGAGCTCCTTATCGATGGGTACAACGCATCCGAGACCGTTGGTGGTCATAAGATAGGATACGTACCATTCATATCTCGTTTCGGAAAGGATAGCCACACGGGAC
>CACXGG010000180.1 GCA_902767145.1 Oscillospiraceae bacterium
CTTTTCGTGCCTTACTGCTTTAATGAGCGCCCTGAACTTCAGGAGAAGTTTGACGGCTTTACGTATTACTCCAATACACTTTCCTTCGGGGCACATACAAATATCGCTGCTCCGGCTCTTTTCGGCGGATATGAATATACTCCCGACAACATGAATAAAAGATCGGATGAGCCGATATCTGAAAAGCATGATGAGGCACTTAAGGTGATGCCCGTTATGTTCCTGGAAAACGGATATGACGTAACTGTCTGCGATCCTTCCTATGCAGGCTACAGATATGTCCCGGATCTTTCCATCTATGACGGCTATCCTGACATAGATACATATATCACCGACGGAAGATATAACACCATGAAGGGCGATGAACTTTCCGAGATGGAGAGCATATGGAAGAGAAATTTCTTCTGCTATTCACTCCTGCGTGTAATGCCGCCTTTCCTGAATCAGATCCTGTATGATGACGGACTTTATAACATCCCGGATTTTTATGACAAGTATACCTTTGTGGTGGAGGATACAGGGGCCGGAAGTATCTCCAGAGGTTACTCTCCGGACTATCTGGATTCCTCCACGGTGCTGGAAAACCTTCCTGATATGACGTCTGTGGGAGATACCGGAAACGGTTCTTTTGTAATGTTGGTCAACTACACGGCCCATGCCCAGGTGGTGCTCTCCGAGCCCGAATACACCCATGAGTTCTCCGTGGACAATACTTCATATGACCAGGCCCATGAAGACAGGTTCGAAGGACTTGATATGGAGTCCTACTGGCAGATGGCAACATATGAGGACAACATGTCTGCATATATCCTTCTGGGAGAATGGTTCGACTATCTGAGGGATCAGGGTGTCTATGACAATACAAGGATCATCATCGTGGCGGACCACGGTTATGACCTGGGCCTTATGGGTTCAGCACAGAGCGATGATCTGGATGCAGAATTCTATAATCCCGTTCTGCTGGTTAAGGATTTTGATTCCGAAGGATTCACTGAGTCCTCTGAGTTCATGACGAATGCGGATACTCCGGTCATCGCCTTTGACGGCCTTATCGAAGATCCGGTGAATCCGTTTACGGGAAATATCATCAGCAGTTCATATAAGTCTGATGAGCCTTTGCTGGTTTCTGATTCCCACTCCTTCGATATAGAATATAATAATGGTAATGTCTTTGAAGCAGGACCCTGGTATCGGGTGGACGGTGATGTCCTGGATATCAGGAGCTGGGAATATGCGGGAGAATGGTAATGGAGATACTTAGCATCATATATCAGATCCTGATAGGTCCTTTACAGCTCTTGTTCGAGTTCGTCTTTGCGGTCTCCTACAGGATGGTGAAGGATCCCGGCGTCTGCATAATCATCTTAAGTATCGTCATGAACCTTCTGGCCCTGCCCCTTTACAGACGGGCGGATACCCTCCAGAAGGAGGCATCTGACAAGCAGAAGAAGGTACAGCCCTGGCAGGACAGGATAAGAAAGACCTTTAAGGGCGACGAGCGCTTTATGATGCTCCAGGCCTATAACCGCGAAAAGGGCATGAGCCCTACTGATGCACTTAAGGGCTCCATGTCACTTCTTCTGGAGATACCTTTCTTCATCGCCGCATACAGGATGCTTTCAGGCCTTGCACTTCTGAACGGAAAGACCTTCGGTCCCATAAAGGATCTCGGTGCTCCGGACGGACTTCTTGTCATAGGGACAGTCGCCATAAATGTGCTCCCCATCCTGATGACAGTCATCAATCTCATATCTTCCAGCATCTACCTTAAGGGCTCAGATATGAAAGGGAAGATACAGCTCTACGGAATAGCTGCCATCTTCCTGGTGCTCCTTTATAACTCCCCTTCGGGCCTGGTCTTCTACTGGACCTGTAATAATATCTTCTCCCTCATAAAGAACCTCATCCCCTTCGATAAGATCAGTAAAGGGAAGAAGAAGGAGATCAAGGATGCACCTTCCCTCAGAAATGTATTTATCCTCTGTGAGATCTATAACACCATCTTCGTGGGACTTCTTGTTCCTTCCATCGTCATAAGGTCCTCCACGGCAGAATTTGTAAATATGTATTCCATGAGATCTCCCGCAGTGTATCTTATCTGGTCACTTGCGTCCTCTGCCGGAGTGTTCCTTCTCTGGGCGGGAGTCATGTATTTTATCTTCACTCCCAAAGCCAGAAGGGTCCTCGCTCTTATTTCTGCCGTTTCCACGGTGATCTTCACCCTTGATCTTGTGATCTTCGGCAGGGAGTACGGAGTCATGAGTTCCGCACTTTATTACTATAATCTCACCATGGACTATAAGGACTATCTTCTCATAGGCCTTACCCTGGTGATCCTCATATCCGTGCTCATGGTATTTTCCAGAAAGCATATCCTTAAGGTGATGCCCTATATCGCCATTGCCGGGATACTCAGCGTTTTCGTGTGCGGTATGGCCAATGTGATCTCTATTTCCAATAACTACGGGGAACTTTCATATCTGAACGGCCAGCTGGACTACGCAAAGATCACTCTCTCAAAGGATAAAAAGAACGTTGTGGTCATCATGCTGGACCGTGCGGTGGGTGTTTTCGTGCCCTACTGCTTTGGTGAAAGACCTGAACTCCGGCAGCAGTTTGACGGTTTTACCTTCTACGAAAATACCATCTCCTTCGGTGCCCATACAAACACGGCGGCACCGGCTCTTTACGGCGGTTATGACTATACTCCCGCCAATATGAACCTTCGGGATGATGAATCCATTCCCGAAAAGCACGATGAGGCCCTGAAGGTACTCCCCGTACTCTTCTCAGGAAACGGTTTTGATGTCACTTTATGTGACCCTTCCTACGCAGGTTATAAGGAGATACCTGACCTTTCCATTTTCGATGATATCTCCGGGGTCAGTGCCTATATCACAAACGGAAGATATAATCCCATGAAGGATGAGGAGACCCTGGAACTGTCCTCCCTGTGGAAGAGAAATTTCTTCTGCTATTCCCTTATGAGGGTAATGCCCCCGTTCCTTCATGAACTTCTCTACGACAACGGTCACTATAACATCCCTGATTTCTATAACGAGTTCCGTTTCGTGCCCCTCTTTACGGGAAGCGGCAACCAGTCCAAGGGATATGCCCCCGAGTTCATGGATTCATATTCTGTACTTGAAGCCCTTCCCGATATGACGGAGATCTCCTCTTCAGGAAACGGTACATATACTCTTCTTGTAAACTATACTGCCCATTCCGAGGCCATCCTCAAAGAGCCGGAATATGAGCCGGACTTCTTTGTTGACAATACGGAATATGACAGTGAGAACTGTGACAGGTTCGGAGATCTTAACGTGACCCAGTACTGGCAGCTTGCATCCTATCAGGACAGTATGGCTTCCTATATCCTCCTGGGTGAGTGGTTCGATGAACTCAGGGAGCAGGGGGTATATGACAACACCAGGATCATCATCGTATCGGATCACGGCTACGGCCTTAATGTCATATCAGATTTTGACGATGCGGAGGTAAGTCCTGATTTTTATAATCCCGTGCTCTTTGTCAAGGATTTTGACAGCACAGGCTTTACTGTTTCTTCGGACTTCATGACTAATGCGGATGTTCCTTTCCTTGCGGTGGACGGCCTTATGGAGGATCCCGTCAATCCTTTCACTTCCAATCCCATCTCCATGGACTGTAAGGATGATCTTCCCCTTTATATCTTTGCGTCCCACGATACCTCCATCGCCACCAATAACGGCAGCACATTTAATCCCGGTGACTGGTATAAGGTGGATGGGGATGTGCTGGATACGGACAGCTGGGAATATGCCGGAGAATGGTAATTTTTTCTTTAACCGCGTGTAAAAATGTAATATAATAATAGCCGTGGCTTATGCCTTATCTGATTTCCGGAGGCTATTTTTATGTATTTGATCAAGAAGAAGAGAGTCCTCCATCAGACTATCTTTCTGATGGATGTTGTTGCTCCCCGCGTTGCCCGCTACTGCGAGCCCGGTCAGTTTATCATCGTAAGGATCGATGAAGAAGGCGAGAGGATCCCCCTTACCATCTGTGATTATGACAGGGAAGAGGGAACAGTTACCATCGTCGTTCAGACCATCGGAGCAAGTACCACCAAGATGATGGATCTTGAGGAAGGCGATTATTTCCACGATTTCGTAGGCCCTCTTGGTCAGCCCTCGGAGCTGGTAACTGATGATCTTGAGGAAGTAAAGAAGAAGAATATCCTCTTTGTAGCAGGAGGCCTCGGCGCTGCTCCTGTCTATCCCCAGGTAAAGTGGCTCCACGAGCACGGTATCAATGCCGATGTTATCGTAGGTGCCAAGAATAAGGAACTTATAATCCTCGAGGAGGAGATGAGGGCTGTTGCCGGGAATCTCTATATCACCACAGATGACGGATCATATGTGAGAAAAGGTCTTGTTACCGAGGTCATCTCAGATCTGGTGGAGAAGGAAGGCAAGAAGTACGACCTCTGCGTTTCCATCGGACCCATGATCATGATGAAGTTCTGTGTCCTCACCACTAAGAAGTATGATATCCCTACCATAGTTTCCATGAACCCTGTAATGGTAGACGGAACGGGAATGTGCGGCGGCTGCAGGCTCACCGTTGGTGACGAGGTCAAGTTCGCATGCATCGACGGTCCCGAGTTTGACGGATTCAAGGTCAACTTCGACGAGGCTATGGAAAGAGCAAGACTTTACCGCACCGAAGAGGGCAGGGCTATGCTGGCTCTCAAGGAAGGCGATACGCATCACGGCGGATGCGGACACTGTGACGGAGGTAACAAGTAATGGCAGCACCCGGATTTGAAAGAGTACCGATAAGTGAGCAGGAGCCTCTTGTCCGTGCAAAGAATTTTGAAGAAGTATGTCTGGGATATACAGAAGAGGAGGCAGTCCTGGAGGCTTCCAGATGCCTTAACTGTAAGAACCCCAGATGCGTACAGGGATGTCCCGTAAATATCGATATCCCCGCATTTATAACAGCTATCAAGGAGTCCAGGTTCAAGGACGCTTATGACAAGCTCTCAGAGTCATCTGCACTTCCTGCAGTCTGCGGACGTGTATGTCCCCAGGAGACCCAGTGTGAGCAGCTCTGCATCAGAGGCATCAAGGGTGACGCAGTCGCCATCGGTAAGCTTGAGAGATATGCAGCAGACAGAGCAAGGGAAGAGGGTATCAAGCCTACTCTTGATGTTGCTCCCAACGGCCATAAGATCGCAGTCATCGGTTCCGGTCCTGCAGGTATCACCTGTGCAGGAGATCTGGCAAGGCTCGGTTACGACGTAACCATCTTCGAGGCCCTTCACGAAGCCGGCGGAGTACTTACATACGGTATCCCCGAGTTCAGGCTTCCCAAGGAGAAGGTCGTTGCCAAGGAGATCGAGAATGTTATGGCTCTCGGCGTAAAGATCGAGACAAACGTTGTCATCGGTAAGTCTGTCACCATCGATGAGCTCATGAGCGAAGAGGGATTCGAGGCTGTATTCATCGGTTCCGGTGCAGGTCTTCCCATGTTCATGAAGATCCCCGGCGAGAACGCAAAGGGTGTCTTCTCAGCAAATGAGTATCTTACAAGATCCAACCTCATGAAGGCATTCAAGGAGGATTCTCCTACGCCCATCTACAAGCCTGCAAAGGTAGCAGTAGTCGGCGGCGGTAACGTTGCCATGGATGCTGCCAGGACAGCCCTGAGGCTCGGTGCTGAGGTTACCATCGTATACAGAAGATCCGAGGCTGAGCTTCCTGCAAGAGTCGAGGAAGTACACCACGCCAAGGAGGAGGGCATCAAGTTCGAGCTCCTTACAAACCCTGTTGAGATCCTTGAGGATGACGAGCACTTCGTAAGAGCCATGAAGTGTATCAGGATGGAACTGGGTGAGCCTGATGCTTCCGGACGCCGCCGTCCCGTACCCATCGAAGGTTCTGAGTTCGAGCTGGAGACAGATGCAGTCATCATGGCTCTGGGTACATCTCCCAACCCCCTCATCTCCTCCACCACAGAAGGACTTGAGATCAACAAGTGGAAGTGTATCGTTGCCAACGAGGAGACAGGCGCAACCACCAAGGAAGGTGTCTTCGCCGGCGGTGATGCCGTTACAGGTGCCGCTACCGTAATCCTTGCCATGGGTGCAGGTAAGGCTGCTGCAAAGGGTATCGACGAGTACATCAAGTCCAAGGGCTGATACAAGATACAGCATGATATAAGAAAAAGGCATCCGCTCTGAGCGGGTGCCTTTTTGGAAATAAGGTTATGACAGGAGCGACCCTTTACAGAAAACTCAATATGGCCAGAAGAAAACCGGTGGCCTGGATCATCGTCATCGTGGGGATCATCTCCGCGGTGTCATCCCTTCTGTCCATGGACAGGATCACTTTCCATCTCTATGAAGGTGATGAAAAGATGGTGTTCGGTATCCTTGCCGCACTGCTGCTCTTCACTTTCGATTACTCGTTCGCAGTGGGTTTCCGAAGCGGAGTCCTGGGATATTCCCTGGCGGATGTGAACTTTCACATGGCGGGTCCCTTCACAGAAAGGTTTAACCTCCTTCTTTCCTTTGAATACGGCCTTTCGAGCATACTTGTGTTCTTCTGGATCCTGTGCGTCAACATGCCTTTCTTTTCCATGTGGACGGGACTTAACACAAGGGATGCACTTATCTTTTTCCTTTTCGCGGTAATGGCAGCTGCTGTCGCATTTCCCGCCACTTCCTATGTGAGCGCAAGGTTCTCTGCCGGAGTGAAGGCCAGGCTTATTCCCATCCTTGTGCTTATCGCCCTTCATTTCCTGGGTGCTTTTCTGTTCATAAGAGATCTCATAGGGGAATATGGTTCCTTTGAAAACGTTAAGGCAGTCAAGAGCAATGTCATCCTCGGCGAACTTGGTAGCAGCAGGGTCATAAGGTCTTTCCCCGTGGCAGGGCAGTTCATCACACTGATGGAAAGAGCACTTAAGGGAGATCTGTTTTTTATCTCTGTTCTGGCGGCTGCTCTTGTGCTTTATGGTGCAGTGCTCTTCCTCCTATATAAGAAGACACATTTTAACTATTACGAAGATGCTTATTCCAATGCCCAGAAGATCGCTGATATCGTAGAAGCCAGCAAGGCGGGAGTAGAGGCGGTAAATACCGGTATCTCCAGGACAGCCACGGTGGGTAAGGAGACGCTTGACAGGGGATGGGGCGCCTCCGCGTTCTTCCATATGCACCTGTTCGAGAACAGAAGGACATCCAAGCTCTTTTTCGTCAATAAGGTGACCCTGGTCTACAGGGCATTTGCCCTCCTTATCCTCTTCATGGTGGACGGTGTGGTCCCGGAGGACCTGGAGGCGGTGGTGGTGCTTACCGGCGTGGTCACTATGCTGGTATTAAATGCCATTGTTTTCGGGGGAGGGAAGACTGTCCTGGAGTTTAACAGGCCATATATATTCCTGGTCCCGGAAAAGCCTGCCAGGAAGCTGGCCATGTGCCTTACGGCTGATATCCCCGAGATGGCCTTCGATGCTCTTGTATGCACCATCATGATAAAGATCGTGGCCTTCCATGAGTTCACCTGGTTTCCCATGATCTCCTTTATCATCCTGATGATCGCCTTCGATCTTTTAAGTTCCGCCACGGGTCTTTTATGCGTAAGGCTCCTGGGTGGATTCGGCAAGTTCTCCGTTATGTTCGTTAGATATATCGCCATCCTGGCCCTCATCGTCATAGGCATGATCCCTTCAAATATAATGGCCGGTCTTCTGGTGGCCATAGTGGCAAGATCCATGTCCACGGCCCTGGGGATGATCATACTTTCCATGGCTGCTGTCTACTTCCTTATCTGGATCGCCATGGTGTTCCTTTCAAGGAATATCCTGGAGAGATCTGACGCGTTCTGAATCTTTAACAATTCTTAAACCTATTTGGGTCATAACTTTATATGTGATTGTTATCATGCTATTGAACGAAAAAGGAGGAATGCATTTATGCTTTCAGTTAATGGAGTTACAAAGAGATATAAGAAGTTTCTTGCAAATGACAATCTCACATTTACTATAGACAACGGAGAGATCGGTATCCTTCTCGGTCCCAACGGTGCCGGAAAATCAACGATAATCAAGTCCATCGCCGGACTTCTCAAATACAGCGGAACCATCGAGATCAACGGTCTCGACAATCACGATATGGAAGCCAAGAGACAGCTGGGTTATATCCCCGAGATCCCTGCTCTTTATGACACCCTTACAGTCGAAGAGCACCTGGAGTTCATCAGGAGAGCATACAAGGTTGAGGATACTTCCATGAAGGAAAAGCTCCTGGAGAGATTCGAGCTTTCCGACAAGAGGAAGAAGATGGGTAAGGAACTTTCAAAGGGAATGCAGCAGAAGGTATCCATCTGCTGTGCTCTTATACATAATCCTTCAGTCATCATCTTCGATGAGCCCATGGTCGGACTTGATCCCCATGCCATCAAGGAACTCAAGCAGGTATTCCAGGAACTGAAGTCAGAGGGAAAGACAGTACTTATCTCCACTCACATGATCGATACCATCGAGGATTACTGGGATGTTGCCCACATCATGATGAACGGCAGGATCGCAGCTACGAAGCATAACCGTCCCGACGCTCTTGAAGAGAAGAGCCTTGCAGAGCTCTTCTTCGAGATCACAGAAGGAACAAGGGCCTGATCGGAGGGACATATATGTTATCGGCAACTTTTTACAGAATGAGGAAAGCGGCTGCCAAGAAGCCGTGGATGGTGCTCCTGGTCCTGCTGGCCATAGCCTTCAGCCTGGTCATGATCGCAGTACCTTCCCTGAGCAACGGGGAAGACGGTATCGTCAGGGATATGTCCCTTGTACTTGGCGGCATCAATATCCTTTTCATAGTAATGTTCAACTTCATATTCTATACCGGACTTAAGAACGGAGTCGTAGGTTTTTCCCATGCGGATGTCAACTTCCATCTGGCGGGACCCTTCACCCAGAGGTTCAATCTGGTGATAGCAGCCGGCGGAGTATTCAAGCTCTGCATCGTGCTCCTCTGGGTCCTCTGCTGCCAGGCATCTGTCCTTCACATGTCCATCGGAGTCAATTCCTTTGACATGCTGGCACTCCTGCTGGGATCTGTCCCGGTATTCGCCTTCGGTTATTTCATCGCTGCATTCTTCAGTGCACTGTTCTGGGATAACGAGGCAGCCATAAATAAGGTAAAGGCAGTACTTGTCGCTCTGGATCTTATCTATGTTTCCTTTACTGTTAAGGGACTTATGGATACATACGGATCCTTCGGAGAGATAAGGGCTCTGGGCATCAGGGGCATCATCGCCTATGCAGGAACGACACCTCTGTCCAACTACTACCCCGTAGCCGGATGGACGAACCTGATCTACAGCGGCATCCTTATGAAGGACACCATGTACATCGTCGCAGGTGTGCTCCTCACAGTCCTTACAGCTGCTGCCATCATCATCCTCTACTCCAAGGTTGACCTCAACTACTACGAGGCAGCCATGGAAAATGCCCAGAAGGTGGCTGATCTTCAGGAGGCAAAGAAGGCAGGTATCGACTCTGATACTGCTAAGGTAAACAGAAAGATCAAGGTAGGTAAGGAGACACTGAATAAGGGATGGGGTGCTTCGGCATTTACCCAGAGACACCTTTTCGAAAACGTAAGAGCATCCAGGTTCTTCTTCGTCAATCCCCTTGCCATTACATACAGACTTATCACTGCAGTCTATATGTTCGTTATCGGTAAGTCCATCACCTTCCAGGGAATGGATGTGGACGGCGGAAGATCCATGGGTCCCATCATCGCAGGAGTCACCATGATGGTCATCCTCAATGCCGTGGTATACGGCGGCGGAAAGACGGTGCTGGAGTTCAATAAGCCCTACATCTTCATGGTACCCGAAAAGGGAAGCAAGAAACTGTTCTGCTGCCTTATGGCGGAACTTCCCGAGATGGCCTTTGATTCGCTCCTCTGCTCCCTCATCATGATCTACTTCGCAGATCTGACGGTTGCAGAAGGCATCGCCTTCGGATTCCTGATGGTAGTCTTCGATCTGCTCTTTGAGCTCATAGCTCTTGTGGGCATCAGGATCTTCAGACAGCTTGGAAGAGTGCTCCTTGTCATCACCAGATATTTTGCGGGATATATCATCATCATGACAGCTCTCGCACCCATGATCATCGCAACTGTTCTTACGGGAAGCCTTGCAGTGGGATTTGCAGCAGCCGGAGGTTACGGTATAGTCCTGGCCGGTGTCTTCCTGGCAATAGCAAGGAACACAGTGGATAAAGTCGAATTAGCCTGATACATGGCTATAAGGGATAGA
>CACXGG010000181.1 GCA_902767145.1 Oscillospiraceae bacterium
AAAGATATTATTTTGATGATAAGGGCGTTATGCAGACAGGATTTGTAACCATAGGTGATCTTACTTACTACTTTACCGAAAAGGGAAGGATGGTAAGAGACTGGAAAAAGCTGGACGGTTCCTGGTATTACTTCTATGATGATGGTTCTATGGCCATAGGGTGGCTTATCTACGATAACGAATATTACTATCTTGACGAAGAAGGTAAGATGGTAACGGGAGAAGTCCTTATAGGAGATACCATCTATCACTTTAACGAAAAGGGAATCTGTATGGACAGATGATAAGAAAGATCCGCTCCGGCGGATCTTTTTTTGTTTGTGAGAAGTGACACAATATGGGCAAAACTGTGAAATTTTTATGCCTTCTCTTGTGCCGACTCAATTTTTATTGATATAATTTGGCAGGATACAAGGAGGTATGATAACTATGAAAAAAAGTTTGCTTAAAGTATCTGTATCGTCTGTGCTGGCATCGTCCATGATCCTTTCAAGTGGATTTATGTGCCTGGCTGACGAAACAGAAGAGGCATTCCCCGAAGAGACAGATGCTGTCTGTGAAGATGTATCTGAAGAGGACAGTGATGAGGCTGAAGAGCTTGATGTTCCTGAGCTTATCTCAGAAGAGACGGAAGATTTTGAAGAGGTGATCTTTGATGAGACTGAGATAGAAGTCATTGAAGAAGAGTCCCTTGACGATGATGCCGTTGTTACTGAAGAAGATGCTGAGGATGTTCTTGCCACAGGAGATGTTACCATCAACAAGACTAATTTCCCGGATTCTGCTTTCAGGTCGTTTGTTTCTGAAAACTACGACAAGGATAATGACGGTAAGCTCAGTAAGAGCGAAGCTGATGCGGTTCTGACGATCGATGTTGACGATCTGGGTATTACTGATCTTAAGGGTATCGGTAACTTTAAGAACCTTATCCAGCTTTCCTGCTCGGACAATGACCTGACTTCCATCAATGTCAGTTCCAACACAAAGCTCAGGGCTCTAGTTGCTGACGGAAACAGCTTTACATCCATTAATATCAAATCTAATCCATGGCTCTGTCTTTCATATCAGTATGCAATGACTATGGATGAAAACGGCAGTATCCTGTATTATGCTTCTTTTGGCGGTAATGTCGCCGGTATGGTGCTGGATTCTGATGTCGTCATAAATGCCAAAAAGGATTCAGATCTTGGATTGGGCTGGAAGAAATCTTCCAACGGAAAATGGTGGTTTAAGCTTCCCGATAACTTATATCCTTCTGAATCTATTATCTATGTAAATGAAGAATATTATTATTTTGATGATGCCGGATATATGGTAACAGGCTGGTTCAAGTACGCTAATACTATCTGGATGTATGCTGATTCTTCCGGAAAGGTGCTGAGCGGATGGCAAAAGATCTCCGGTAAATGGTATTATCTGGGCTCAAAAAGTGCCCCTTTCATGTATGTAGGTTTCCGTACTATAGATAATAAGACCTATTATTTTAATGAAAATGGAGCTATGCAGACCGGTTGGCAGCAGAATGGTGACCTCTGGTTCTATTTTGGTTCATCAGGAGCAGCCGTTACAGGCTGGAAGAAGATAGGCTCATACTGGTACTATTTCAAGAGTAATGGTGTTATGGAGACCGGATGGCACAAGTCCGGCAGTGACTGGTACTATCTTGATACTAACGGACATATGCTTGCATCCTGCTCACGTAAGATCGATGGGAAAACATACAGATTTGACGCCAACGGTGTCTGCTTAAATCCATGATATAAGAAGGACCGCTCTTCGGAGCGGTTCTTTTATTTTTCACTAATAATGCTTCTGTTCTTGACGTATAATTAAATCTGATAATGATCATTAGGAGTTTTTATGAAACGTACAATTTCACTTGCACTGGCCGTACTTATGGTGCTTTCTTCCTTTTCTACGGTCCTTGCTGATGAGACAACTGAAAGTGAGACTTTTGAGACTGTAGAAGAGACCGCTGAACCGTCAGAGACAGTGGAGACTTATGAAACAGAAGAACCTGAAGAGATCCTTCCTTCTGAGGAGGAACAGGCTGCTGAAGAGAGCATGGTCAGTGATGAACCTGAAGAAGAGATCATCTCTGATGATGCAGATATCTGTGAGATCTCAGATGAGACTTTGCCGGATGAAGAGATCGCAGGTGAGACCCCGGAAGAGGATATCGACGTAGAGATCCTGGACGATGAACTTGTCTCTGCTTCCAGTGTTACCATAAATGAGACTAATTTCCCTGACAGGGATTTCCGCGCCTATGTAAAAGATGAATTTGACGATAACGATGACGGCGTTTTGAGTTCTTCCGAGATCGATGATGCCACCGAGATCGCAATGTGGGATGTTTATAATCTTTCCCTTAAGGGAATTGAATACTTTACGGAACTTGAACGTCTCTATGTTGTAGACAGCGATGTAAAGTCTATCGATATCAGTAAGAATACGGAGCTTGAGGAAGTCTATCTTATGGATAACTATCTGACCTCCATCGATGTTTCCCATAATGAGGACCTGGAGGTCTTATATATCGGAGATAATTCAGGTATCACATCCCTGGATGTAAGTAATAATCCTGATCTTTATTATCTGTCAGCTCATGACTGCAACCTCAGTTTCATAAATCTTAAAGGCTGCAGTGACCTTGTATATATAGACTGTTCCGCTAACAGCAACCTCAAGTCCATAAATGTTGCATACTGCCCCAAGCTCACTACGCTCTACTGTGACAGGACCGGGATCTCCACTCTGGACATCTCTAATAACCCCGGACTTATAAGAGGATATGATGGGGATTATTTAGACCTTGATAATGGTACCTGCTATTACTGGGAACTTAATGATGACGGTGATCTCTGGGATATCCTTATCGATACGGATGTTAAGATCATCTACGGTACCTGGGTCTCTGACAGTAACGGCTGGAGATATGAGTTCTCTAATGGCACATATGCAAAGAACAGATGGATGCTCCTTGATGGACACTACTATTACTTCAGTTCTGATACATATATGGTAAAGGGCTGGTTTAAGATCAATAAGCTCTGGTATTACTTTGGTACTGACGGAGCTATGCAGACCGGTTGGGTCAAGGATAATAAACTCTGGTACTATACCGACTCAGACGGTGTTATGCAGACCGGCTGGCTCAAGCTTGACGGAGTCTATTACTATCTTAACGATAAGGGCGTGATGCAGACTGGCTGGACTCAGGTAAATGGCCTGTGGTATCACTTCGATTCCCTGGGTCAGATGGATACCGGCTGGTTTAAGGATGGCAGGTGCTGGTATTACCTGAATAAGGGCGGATCCATGGCCACAGGCTGGCATAAGCTCGACGGTTACTATTACTATTTCAGTGACAGGGGCATCATGCAGAAGGGCTGGAAGAAGATAGACGGCCTCTGGTATCACTTTGATGCCCTGGGTCATATGGATACCGGCTGGTTCAATGACGCAGGCAGCTGGTATTACCTCAATAAGAACGGATCTATGAAAACCGGTTGGCTCTGCCTTGAGGGTGTATATTATTATTTCAACAATAAGGGGATCATGCAGAAAGGCTGGCAGCAGATAAACGGTCTCTGGTATCACTTTGACTCTGCGGGTAAGATGGATACAGGCTGGTTTAAGGATGGAAGAAGCTGGTACTACCTTAACAAGGGCGGATCCATGGCCACAGGCTGGCATAAACTCGATGGTT
>CACXGG010000182.1 GCA_902767145.1 Oscillospiraceae bacterium
AAGGTAAGCTTGTCTCCGATGATGACATCGAAGATGATATTAACGAATAATGCGATCACGATAAGGATCAGTACAGAAGCTACGGAGAACATCTGGAGGGTCTTGGATCTCTTATCCTTCTCCAGCTTCTCCTTCTCGCTTCCCTTTTTTGTATTTACATCTTTTTTGCTCATTTTAATACGCCCTCCTGATCAGTTCTGTGCCCAGCGCTTCTTTTCGAGCACTCTGTATGTGAGATACAGGAAGACCAGTGCACCGGAAAGGCAGAATACCAGAGGTGCAACGGAGAAGATACCGTATCTGAAATCCTGGGTCTTGGAGAAGGGATCAAGCCACTTGATGCCGTTAGAAACCTTCTCAACAGCCTTACTTACCTTCTCTGCATCCATGGAGAACATCTTTGAAGAAAGGAAAGATGATACTGAGGAAGCAGCAAGTGTGCTGATGGTGGAGATCAGCTGGATGATAAGTATGATGATGAATGAAAGGATAGCAGAGATGATCTGGCTGTCCGTAAGTGCTGATGCAAAGATACCGATGGAGATAAAGAGCATGGCCAGGAAGAAATAAACGATGACCGAACCCCATGTACCGATATCTACGACACCCTAATTTACTGCCGTGATGATCATGTGGACGATAACGTTAAGTAACATTACACCCAGAAGAGATAAGGCAGCAAGGAACTTTCCGAGAACAACGTCGAAAAGCGATAAGGGATTTGTGTAGAAAAGGATCTCGGTGCCCCTCTTCTTATCCTCAGCGAAAAGACCCATGGTGATAACGGGAATGATTACTACGAAGAAAGAACGAAGGGAGATGATCTCACTGGAGATACTTACTGCACCGGAACCGAACTGGTTGATGAACAGAAGTCCCGAAAGGAAGGAAAAAAGCGCCAGGGCTATATATCCTACGGGAGATCTGAAATATGAAAAGAATTCACGTTTATAAACTGCAAACATATGGTTTCCTCCAAATATCAGGCCGAAGTAATGCTGAGGAATACTTCCTCAAGTGTAGGATCGAGAGAACGGAACTCAAGGATAGGCCATCCTCCCTTTGACATTGCGTAGAAGATCGATGTCCTGACATCAGAACCCTTCTCGTTGGAGATGGTGATATCGATCTCATGGATATCGCTGTCAGATATCCTCTCATTTATACCGGTGATACCGGGAAGAGCCTGCAGAGCGTTCCTGACTTCCTTGACAGGTCCCTTGAAGGACAGAAGGAGCTTGGAAGAGCCGCTGAGCTTCTTACTTAAGTCTGTGATGGTATCTATAGCAGCAACCTTACCGTGGTTGATGATGACGACTCTGTCGCATACTGCCTGTACCTCGGAAAGGATATGAGAGCTTAAGATAATGGTGTGATCCTTAGCCAGGTTCCTGATGAGCTTTCTGATCTCAAGGATCTGGTTAGGGTCGAGACCAACTGTGGGCTCGTCCAGGATGAGGATCTCAGGATCTCCTATAAGAGCCTGGGCGATACCTACTCTCTGCTTATAACCCTTGGACAGGTTGCCTACGAGACGGTCTGCCACATCTACGATCCTTACCATGGAAAGGATCTTGGCAAGCATCTCCTTACGTCCTGCCTTGGGGACCTTCTTCAGGTCGCACATGAAGTTTAAGTACTCCAGGACTGTCATATCAAGATAAAGGGGCGGAAGCTCCGGAAGATATCCGATGCACTTCTTAGCCTCTTCCGGCTCTTCAAGGATATCGTGGCCGTTGACCTTGACTGTTCCTGAAGTGGAAGAGAGATAACCCGTGATGATATTCATCGTTGTTGATTTACCTGCACCGTTGGGGCCCAGGAATCCCAGAACCTCACCTTTCTGAACGGTGAAGCTTATTCCATTGACTGCTTTCTTGTCGCCATATCGCTTGACAAGATTTGTGATCTCGATCATTTTAAGCTGCCTCCATTTTTACACATCGCCATATATTATAATATAAAACACGATCAAACTGAAAGATTTATTTGCACGGAGAAGACTTTCTCCCCTTCTCCCCTGAAACCGTATATCCTGCAGGTGTTTTCGGCTCTTTCGTCCACCAGATGGATCTCCACCTTTTCCCCTGCCTTGACTTCCGAGAAATAGCTTATGAGGATATCATCCACCTTTTCGATATCTATTCCGTATTTGCTCATGGCATCATAGGCCCAGGCCAGATACCTGGAATTGTTGACGTGATGGTTGTGGTCCAGCTCGGAATAATCGGCATACTTGATGATGACAGGCTCTCCTGAAATCTCAGATCTTTCGGGCATCTTTGTCTTCGGGCACATGCTCCCGTAGACGAGTCTGTCCTGCTGCGGAAAGACAGGGGCAAGTCCCTCCACCTTTCCGGG
>CACXGG010000183.1 GCA_902767145.1 Oscillospiraceae bacterium
CATAAGATAAGATTTGAGATCATTTCAGAGAGCGGTCCGGCCCATATGAGGGTATTCGAGGCTGAAGTACGTGCTGATGAGGTCTTTCTTGCAAAGGCAACGGGCCACAGTAAGAAAGATGCCGAGCAGAACTGTGCCAAGCTCGCCATCGAAAAATATAATGAGATTTTTGGAGCATGACAGGGCTTTTTTTGATATAATAGGTCGTTATCAAAAAGAAAGTATTTTTTCGAGATGTATTTAAAGAAACTGGAGATTCAGGGATTTAAGTCTTTCCCCGAGTATACGCTCATTGAGTTCGATGAGGGCATGACTGCCGTTGTCGGACCTAACGGAAGCGGTAAGTCTAACGTCACCGATGCCATCAGATGGGTATTGGGTGAGCAGTCAGTCAAATCCCTCCGTGGCGGTAAGATGGAGGACGTTATATTTAACGGTACCCAGTCCAGAAAGGCCATGAACTATGCTGAGGTCTCCCTTACTCTCGATAATTCCGATCATTTCCTTGATATCGAATATAATGAGCTTCAGGTCACCAGAAGGCTCTACAGGTCCGGTGAATCCGAGTATCAGATAAATCACGTCAACTGCCGCCTTAAGGATATCGTCAGGCTCTTCCTTGACACAGGTCTCGGTAAGGACGGTTATTCCATCGTAGGACAGGGCAGGGTCGATGAGATCCTTTCCACCAAGTCCGAGGACAGAAGGCGTGTTATCGAGGAAGCTTCCGGTATCGTTAAATATAAGGTCCGCAAGGAGGAAGCTGAGAGAAAGCTCCATTCCACTGAGCAGAACCTGGTCAGGATAGATGATATCCTTTCAGAGCTTTCAGAGCGCGTGGGACCTCTTAAGGAGCAGGCCGAAAAGGCGACTGCTTATCATAAGGCATACGAATCACTTAAGGAAAAGGATATCGCCCTTCTTGTCAGAAAGATCGACGATGCCAATAATGCCATGGGCGACTCCGCTTCCGTAAAGCAGCAGCTGGAAGATGAGATCAAGACCCAGGAAGACAGATATATGCAGTTCAGAAAGGATAATACTGAACTGACCACAAGATCCGAGGAACTTGATGAGACCATAGAGAACAAGAGGCAGGAGCTCTCTGATGTCACAGAGGAGATGCACGATGTACTGTCTGAGTATAAGGTCTCCGAAGAGAGGCTGAAGCAGCTGGAGAAGCTCATAGAAGATGCTGATTCCGAGCAGAACGGCATCAGGGAGAAGATCGCCCAGCTCACAGAAGACAGGAAGGCCAGACAGGAAAAGGCTGATAAGCTCCTGGATGATGCCAATGCCCAGAAGAAGATATCCGAGAAGATAACTGAGGAAAGAGAAGCTCTCCTTGAGAAGTTCAAGGCTTCCGAGAAGAAGGAAGATTCCATCAGGAAGAATATCGAGGATAAGAATAACGAACTCCTTGATACAAAGGACCGCATCAATAAGACCGGAAACCAGATCGAGACCATAAATGAGAAGATCACTGAACTTACGGGAAATCTCCAGGTATCCGGAAAGATCAAGGAGGAACTTGAGGAAAAGCTCTCACAGGCCGACAAGACCTGGCGTGAGATGATGGAGAAGGAAGGCGAGGTCACTTCCGACATCACCGAGAGAAATGAGAAGCTCAAGGAACTTTCAAAGAAAGAGGATAAGCTCCTTTCAGACTATGAGGAACTCAACAGGACCTTCCTGTCCGATAACGGAAGGCTCAAGTCCCTGAAGGATCTTGAGAGCAGGAAGGAAGGTTACCAGGAGTCCGTAAGACGCCTTCTTAACCATGTGGACAGAGTGCCTTCCCTTAAGAAGGGCATCGTTGGCGTTGTTGGAGATCTTATCTCCACTGACAAGAAGTATGAGACCGCCATAGAGATCGCACTGGGTAATTCCATCCATAATGTTGTTACTGACAAGGAAAAGGATGCCGCCGAACTTATCGATGAGCTCAAGAAGAACAAGCTGGGACGCGTTACATTCCTTCCAATCGAAAATATAGGCCCCAGGGACCTTGAGGAAAAGGTACTGGCAAAGGCCGAGGGCAAGAAGGGATATATCGGTGTAGCTTCAGATCTTGTAAAGAACGACAGGAAGCTGGATGATATCATCTCCAATCTCCTGGGCAGGATCATCATATGTGAGGACCTGGACGATGCCAGATCCATCGCTTCCTCCATCGACCATAAGCATAAGGTCATCACTCTTCAGGGTGATTCAGTAAATCCCGGCGGTTCCCTTACAGGCGGTTCCATCAGGAAGGATTCCGTTGGTATCCTGGGGAGAGGCAGGGAGATCGAGGATCTCAAGAAGAAGATCGAGAAGACGGAGCAGGATCTTTCCGTTATCGAGGCCGAGAGACAACAGCTGGATGAACAGACCGGAGATATCAAGAGAGAGCTTGCTATCCTTGACGAGCAGCTGAAGTACTTCGGTATGGAAAGGGTCAAGGCTGAGTCCGAGTACAGAAATATAAACACCAGGATCGAAGAGACTGATGGCGAGATAGCAAATATCCAGAAGAACCTGAAGGAGATCTCCACTGATAAGATCAGGCTCGAGGATGACCTGGAGGAACTTAAGCAGATCTCCAAGGAGACTGAGGATGAGATCGAGGACTTTAAGGATGATATCCTCAAGAATGACAATGCCTCCAAGGAATTCACCAGTAAGCTGGACGAACTCCGC
>CACXGG010000184.1 GCA_902767145.1 Oscillospiraceae bacterium
CGCACAGTTCGGTATCTCATTCGCATTTGTTGTTGCAACTGCACTTAGCTTTACAGGCCCCGAGGCAGCTTCCATCGGTATCATAGGCGGAGCTGACGGCCCTACAGCTATCTACCTCACATCCAAGCTGGCTCCCCAGCTCCTTGGCCCCATCGCAGTTGCTGCTTATTCTTACATGGCGCTGATCCCCATGATCCAGCCCTTCATAATGAAGCTTATGACTACAGAGAAGATGAGAAAGACAAAGATGGAGCAGACAAGACCCGTCTCCAAGACAGAGAAGATCTGCTTCCCCATCATCGTTACAGTAGTATGTGTCCTTATCCTTCCCACAGTTGCACCCCTCATTGGATGCCTCATGCTGGGTAACCTCTTCCGCGAGTGTGGAGTTACAGACAGGCTTTCCGACACAGCTCAGAACGCAATGTGTAATATCGTAACCATCTTCCTGGGAACATCTGTAGGTGCTACAGCAGTAGGAACAACATTCCTCAGCTGGGAGACACTTAAGATCATCGGCCTCGGACTTGCAGCTTTCTCATTTGCTACAGTCGGCGGACTTCTTATCGGTCTCCTTATGTACTGGCTCTCCAAGGGAAAGATCAATCCCCTTATCGGAGCTGCAGGAGTTTCCGCAGTTCCCATGGCAGCCCGTGTTGCCAGCAAGGAAGGACAGAAGGCAAATCCCTCCAACTTCCTTCTCATGCACGCCATGGGTCCCAACGTTGCAGGTGTTATCGGTTCCGCAGTTGCAGCAGGTGTTCTGCTCTCCATCTTCGGCTGATAGCCTTAAAGATCCAAACACCAAGAGCCGTCCCATCCGGGGCGGCTCTTTTATTTCTCTATTTTTTCTCTTCCGGATATATCAGAGAGAAAGTTTAGGGAATAACGGCGGGATTTCTCTATCTTTTCTCCCTAAAGGCCGGCTGAGAGAAAGTTTAGAGAAAACTGACCCATTTTCTCTATCTTTTCTCTCCGGGAGCCGGCTGGAAGAAAAATAAGAGAAATAAAAGGGCCCGGTACGATCCGGGCCCTGTAAGTCATTATCAGTTACTGTTCTTTATCTGAAGAAGTAAACGTATGCCAGGATGTGGCAGACGGAAGCGGCGACCACCATGAGGTGCCATACCATGTGGGAGAACTTGAACTTCTTGCCGGAGTAGAAGAAAAGGCCGAAGACGTAGACGGCGGTGCCGGCGATGAGAAGCCAGAAGCAGGGCTTGGTCGCTGCTGCATAGAAAGGCTTCAGCATGAAGAGGAACAGGACGCCCATGACTCCGTAGACGGAGATGGCAAACTTGGATCCTGTCTTGTTCTCGGGATACATGAAGATCATGAGGAACATTCCCAGAAGGGCCAGGGCCAGCTCGGCGATGAGGATGCCGATACCAAGACCGCCTCCGATAAGAGAGAGACATGCGGGAGTATATACACCCAGGATCGCGAAGTAGACCATGATGTGGTCCAGCTTTCTGAAGACTCTCTTATGGACTGTTCCGTGCTTAAGGAAGTGATATATCGTGGTGAAGAGATTGGCGATGAACATGGTGACCAGGAAAGCGGATATACCGAATGAATCAGTAAGTCCCATTCCTTCAGGTGCATGGATATATGCATGGACAGATGCAAAGGGGATAAGACCCAGAACATAGAACGCAAGGATGCCGGCGGTGATGGAATTTCCGACTTCCTCACCAAAGGTCTCTCTGGTCTTCTGGATATTCCTCTTGACTATCCTCTTCTGATTCTCGAGCCAGGACAGACCCTCCAGACCTTCCTCAAGGGGATCTATACCCTCCTTGGCGGCCTTGCGGTCAGTATCGCTCGCCATCATTCTTTTCCAGTGCTTATTGTTCTTTGCCATTTTTCTATATTTCCTCTAAAGTATTCTTCATTTGACAGATTTCATTCTACAAGGAAGGAAGTCTTATTGCAAATCAGGCATCAGGCATCCTGGGCGGAAGCTGGATCACATCATCCTTAGGCTTAGGAGCGCCAAGCTGGATAACTTCCTCCTTGGGCTTAGGTGCGCCAAGCTGGATAACTTCCTCTTTCTTCCGGGGTATAGCCTGCTTTGTCTCCTGCTTCGGGATCTCCTTGGAAGGATATCTGGGCACCTTCACATTAGGTGTTCCGGGAGATCTGACATTCTGTCTCGTGGGAGCTGAGATAACTGTTCCCAGAACCTCAGGCTTGGGCTGCTCCTTCTTCTCGGGAGAAGTGAAGGTACTGTGCTCCCTGGCTGTCTTATCAACTACGGAAGCGGGATCCAGCTGCTCTGCCACATAGGCATTTCTGTAGAATCTGTAGATCTGGAATGCAGCATAGATTATGAGTGATACGGGAAGTATCCTCATGGGGAGCATCCTGGCACGGTCGTCTCCAAGAGCCGTGGAAAGTGAGGCAAAAGGCGCCTCTGCCATTCCGTAAATAGCCTTAAGGACAAAGCCTCCGATGACCGTAAAGATATCCACATCTTCTGCTCCCAGCTTCTCTGCCATTCCGGGAAGGATCCAGTGGGGGAGAAGGCATACAACGCCATAGACGGCAAGACCTGCCGTTATCCAGAACTTCTTCCTGTATGCTGCATATACCGGGATGATGAGGAGTACGCTCAGGGCGAAGAGCCATCCGCAGAACTTCTCAAGCCCTCCGAACTCCCTGGGAATGATCATGTCATATGTAAAATACAGGGGCAGGAAACATACGAAAAAGAGCGATGCACATATACACGCAAGAAAGACACATGTAAAGTAATCTCTTCTCATTGATCCCTTTCTCCTTTAAGATCTCAAAAAATAAAAGCCGGCATCAGCCGACTTTTATTCTATCATTATTTGCCCCAGACTGCATCAGAATTCAAAACCGGTAACTTCCTCCAAGGGACAGATATATGTAAACTTCAATGATTTAAGGGTCAGGCCGGTACTTGTAAAGTGCGTCCTCATTATGGAATATTTTGAATGGAACAGCATCTCGCCTTCGATGACCGCATCCTTTCCCTCTGTTCCGTTCCATGTGATCACACGGATGGGAATGCTGTTAAAGAAGACCGTCATGGGTATCTGGGCCAGCGGATTAAGATCGGAGCATCCTGTCATCTCGACCTTATACAGACCGTGCTTATCGCAGTTGATCCCGAAGAGGAAATCGTTCCCGGCGCTCGTATCCACATTTACATTGATAACAGGATCCTCGTTGATGCTGTAGTAGCAGTCGACCTTAGTCTCGATCGCCTCTCCCTCGAAGGGACAGTCGATCTGGACTATCTTCTCAGCCTGGCCGTTCTCGCGCTTCATGGCATATGTATCCATGGCAAATCTTATGATATTCTTCGCATTTCTCTGAAGTTCCGCCCTGGTGATAAGGGCAGTATTGCCATTCTTTATATTTTCGTAAGTATCGCTCTCAAGAAGATTCTTTTTCTCCACGCCGGAACATACCATATAGACGTCGCACTGGGCGCGTGCCATAAGGGAATGTTCAGTGAGAACGTGTCCATAGGGATCATCGGGGACCTCATTTATGAAGGCCCACCAGTCGGTCATGACCATTCCTGTATAGCCCCACTGCTCTCTCAATATAATGGTATTGAGATCATAATTGGCTGTACCATATTCTCCGTTGATCCTGTTATAGACCGACATTATGCTCCTGGCTCCACCCTCCTTGACAGCGATCTCAAATCCCTTGAGATAGATCTCGCGGAGAGCTCTTTCAGAAACGACGGAATCCATGAACCTTCTGTTCGTCTCTCTGTTATTGGCACAGAAGTGCTTGATGGTGGCAGTGACATCATGCCTGTGAAGGCCCCGGAGCTGGGCACATGCCATACGTCCGGTAAGGAGAGGATCCTCCGAAAAGTACTCGAAGTTCCTTCCGTTAAGGGGATTTCTGTGGATATTGATACCGGGGCCGAGAATGACATCTACTTCATTAGTCATCATCTCGATACCGAAATATCCGAAGAGCTCCTCGGTAAGCTCCTCATTATAGGAGCAGGCGATACATGTTCCGTTGGAAAGGGCAAAAGCCTTCTTGCCGCTGTCGAGCCTCATTCCTGAAGGGCCGTCATCACAGCAGACGGCAGGGATCCCGAGCTGCTGAAGTTCCTTGCTGATACCGCAGAAGGCTGCGGCAGTTCCCGTGGTTACCTTAGGGCTGCTCATTCCCTCACCTCTGATGATGAGAGCGAGGTCTTCATCAGTAAGCTGGGCCACGAACTCATCGAGGGTATTCTTACCTTCCTTTACATCAGAGAGCTTTATATCCCTTCTTCCGCTCTGAGGGATCTCAGGAGAGACAAGATCGAGCCTTGAATCCACATTCTCCACTTCCCTTACGGGAACCTTCTCATATATAAGATTTCCGTCAGCATCAGAAGTCATCCTGTCAAAGGACTCCACAGGTCTCAAGGCAGACTTAAGACCCTCAAGAAGTGTATCTTCAGAAACAGATATCTTACCTGCCTCAGTATTATCAACTACATCAAAACCTGCGCTGAATACATAGTCACCCTTTTCCAGCACCCAGCCCGTTCCGAGACCAAGTCGTCCGTCATCATCGTAAGATGCATAGCGGAAGGCATCAGCACTTATCTTAAGGGTCTGGTCCTGACCGGGAAGAAGTTCTTCAGTCTTGGTAAAACCCACCAGCACTTTTGACGGCTTTCCTAAAACTCCCTTAGGTGCGGAAGCGAAAAGAAGGACTGCTTTCTTACCCTTATAGACACCTGTATTCGTTACCTTAAATGAAGCGGTAACAGAAGTGCCCTCCGAAGCAAGAGATACGTCTGAGATCTTAAAGGATGTATAACCCAGTCCGAAACCGAAGGGATACATCACCTTCTCAGGTGCAAAGGTGGAAAAATATCTGTAGCCTACATAGATATCCTCACAGTAAAGATCCTTCATGGGATCAACGTTTCCGAAGTTGGCAGTGGAAGGATAATCCTCAAAGGAATAAGCGATGGTATCTGTAAGTGATCCTGAAGGATATGCCCTTCCGGCGATAAGATCGGCACAGGCATCTCCTCCCACAAGTCCTGCCTGCCAGATATACATGACGGCAGAGGGATCATATTTCTTAACAAAGGACATGTCGATGATGTTTCCCACATTGAGAAGGACGATGGTCTTCTCAAAGGACTCGCAGACGATCCTTATCATCTCCTCCTCACCGTCAGACAGGAAGAAGGATCCCTTCTCGGGAGTATTATCCCTGTCCTCTCCGGCAGTCCTGGCGATGACTATGATGGCAGCATCGTTATTTGATGCAGCTGTCCTTACAAAGTCAGGATCGAGAGCCATCTCATCCTGGGACCATCTCTCCTTGCCCCAGCCAACACCGGGATCAACGGGATTACTTTCCTCCCAGTCGATATAGGCCTGCTTTACACTCTCATCGATGATGATGTCGGAATCCTTTTCGAGAGCTTCCTCCACAGAAGGAACGTGGGCTGTATTTACCATACCTCCCGAGCCTGTTCCGCTCTTGTAGTAGTGAAACTGCATGCGTCCGAAGACTGCAGCCTTTGAACCTTTCCTTAAAGGAAGAGTGCCATTGTCATTTTTCAGAAGGACTGAACCCTCCTGTGCTATCTTAAGTGCCGCATCGCGGTATCTATTCCAGTCAAATATGATATCGGGCATAAAAAAACACCTCCGGTAGTCAACTAATAAGATTTTAAACTATCCGGGGTGTGATTTGTTAGCAGAATTATTGTTTTTATGTAAAATCGATCGTTATCTTTACGGGATCACAGGCGGTATATCTTATGATCTCATCCATCCTGGGTCTCTCCTTGTAGGAGACAAGGGAATAGGCACATCCCTTTCTTCCGGCTCTTCCCGTTCTTCCGATCCTGTGAAGGTAGAACTCGTTCTCGTTGGGGATCTCATAATTGAAGACCGCCTCAACGTCGTCCACATCTATTCCGCGGGCGATGACGTCAGTGGCAACCAGTACATCGAACTTGCCTTTTCTGTATGCGTCCATGACACGGTTCCTGGTACCCTGTCCGATGCTTCCGTGAAGGAGCCTGCAGGATACGCCGGAGGCCTCGAGCTTTGATGCCACCTTCTCGGTCTGGACCTTCGTATTACAGAAGACGATGGCCTTCTTTATAGAACTGCTGTCCATGATGCGGATTATCGCATCCACCTTATCCTTCTCCGGGATCTCGATGAGATACTCGTCTATGTCGGGATGGTCCTCAGCCTTGGGCATAACATCGATCTCGGCTGCACCCTCCATGAACTGCCATGTGATATCCAGGATCTCCCTGGGCATGGTGGCGGAGAAAAGAGCCATCTGCTTATCATTGGGAGTAGCTGCGATTATCTTCTTGATATCCCTGATAAATCCCATCTTCAGCATCTCATCTGCCTCATCCAGGACCAGGGTGTAGATATCTCCGATGTCGATCATCTTCCTGGAGACAAGATCAAGGAGTCTTCCGGGAGTAGCGACTACAACCTGGGGCTTCTTGGCGATCTTCTCGCTCTGGATCTTCATGGACTGACCGCCGATGATGGCACAGACACGGAATCCCTTGATGTTCCTGCCGAGGCCCTTGATCTCAGATGTTATCTGAAGTGCGAGCTCTCTGGTGGGACAGAGGATAAGGGCCTGTACGAAGTCAGCCTTCATGTTCAGATATTCAAGAATGGGTATAGAAAACGCAAAGGTCTTTCCCGTTCCGGTGGGAGCCTTTGCGATAAGTGACATATTATCCATAAGAAGAGGTATAGCCTTCTGCTGTACCGTAGTGGGGCGTTTTACACCCATCTTCTTAAGTGCCCCCATTATCTCCGGGGACAGGTCCATATCGTTAAAAGTTATCTCATTATTATCTTCCATAAGGGCTATTATAATTCATAATCGGTTATAATTTAAGAAGATTATTACAGACTAAATGACGGAGGCATCTATGGATAAGCGCGTTTTTCTTGTGGTTCTTGACAGTTTCGGAATAGGAGGCGCACCCGATGCCGCGGATTTCGGGGATGAGGGCAGCAACACACTGGCTGCCGTTTTATCCCATTCGGACGAAGCCTTCCCCAACCTGGCTAAGATGGGTCTTTTCGACATAGACGGCAACGATGATCCCAGGATCAAGGACTACCTGAAAAAGCAGGAGCGCCTGACCTATCCCTGGGGCTGGTATGGAAGGATAAGAGAGCTTTCCAAGGGCAAGGATTCCGTCATCGGTCACTGGGAGATGGCAGGTGTCTATTCCTCCTCCCCCCTTCCCACTTACCCGGAAGGATTTCCTGAAGAGATAATATCAGCTCTTAAGGAGGCAACCGGAAGGAACATCCTCTGCAATAAACCCTACAGCGGCACAGAGGTCATAAAGGACTACGGTGAGGAGCATATGAAGACAGGAGCTCTCATCGTTTATACCTCTGCTGATTCCGTTCTTCAGATCGCCGCCCACGAGGACGTTATCCCCGTGGAGGAGTTGTATGAAATCTGCGAAAAGGCAAGAGAGATAATGACGGGAAAACACGGTGTCGGCAGGGTCATCGCCCGCCCCTTCGAAGGCACCCCGGGAAACTTTGTAAGGACATCCCGCCGCCACGACTATTCACTGGCAGCTCCCTCGGACACCATGCTGGACACCATAAAGGCCCACGGCCTGGATGTAATATCCATCGGTAAGATCAGGGACCTGTTTGCCCAGAGAGGCATAACCGAAGCTATACCCACCTCGGGAAATACAGAAGGTATAAAGATCTGGCTGGAGAAGGAAGAGACAGACTTCGGCGGTCTGTGCTATCTGAACCTGGTGGACTTCGATATGAAATACGGCCACAGAAATGATATCGAGGGCTACAACAGGGCAATGCATGAATTCGACGACGCCCTGGGAAAGTTCCTGGAATATATGCGTCCCGATGATCTTCTCATCATCACCGCCGACCACGGCTGCGACCCTTCCACCGAGTCCACTGACCATTCCAGGGAATGCGTACCCCTTCTGATCTACGGCGATAAGTATAATGTCCCCCACAATATGGGCACCACCGCAGGTTTTGGCATCGTGGCACAGACAGTATATGACTACCTGTTCGGAGACTCGCTCAAGAGGGACTTCGAACCCGCCACAGCTTCACATGTCCCTGATAAGGACAATATCATGAGCTATGTGGATATGACAAACCTCAAGAACACCGCCACCACTAAGGATATCAAGGACCTGGTGGAAAGGGCCATAAGCGAAAATGCGGCCTCCGTATGTGTCCAGCCCTGCTTTGTAAGGACAGCCAGGGAAGCAGCAAAGGGCAGGCTCAATATCTGCACCGTCATCGGATTCCCCATGGGATACCAGACCACCGCCGTCAAGAAGTTCGAAGCAGAGGAGGCCTGCGACAACGGAGCATCTGAGATCGACATGGTGATCAATATCAATATGGTCAAGTCGGCCGCCTTCAATGTGGTAGCCAATGAGATCCATGTGATCGCCGAGGCAGTCCACAAAAAAGGAGCCATCCTCAAGGTAATAATCGAGACATGCGCTCTCACGGAAACAGAGAAGAAGGTCCTCTGCCAGATAGTTACGGTCCAGGGAGCTGACTTCATAAAGACAAGTACCGGCTTTGGATCTGCCGGTGCCACCGTGGAGGATGTAAGGCTCCTGAGAAGATACACAGGCAGCACCATCGACGTCAAAGCCGCCGGCGGCATAAGGACAAAGGAAGATGCCCAAAAGATGATAGAGGCAGGAGCTTCCAGGATCGGAGCATCTAATCTCAAATAACGGGATATTTGTTCTGTTTTGTTCGTTTTTGGCTGAATTGTACCATTAATATACCTAATCAGGTGATATACTCCCCTCATAAAAGAACAAACGATCTTTTGTGAAAGGAGTATATCTTATGTCACCTTTTGATATGGCAGTTATCTTTTTCTTTGTAATGGCAGTGGTAAAAGCAGCCCATGAGGCATATCTCTTCTGGAAGGAAGACGAAGAGATCGAGGAGTATATCAGGAGCATTTCCGTTCAAAGAAGGCCCCGTCCTGAGAGAAGGGCTGACGTAAGGCCCCTTCCCGTAAGAAAGCCCCCGGAGGATCTTCCGAGGGCTGCATAAGATCTTCAGTTGTTTTCGAAGGGATCAGAAGGATACCTGATTCTTTCCGTTTCTCTTGGACTTGTAGAGCTTTCTGTCTGCAAGGGAGATAAGCTCAGAGATATCATTTCCCTTCTCATATGAGGCGATACCAAGGGAGATGGTAACCTTCTCCGACTTGCCGTCACCTACGGGAACGGGGGTGGACTGGACAGCTTCGGCGATCTTCTTGGCGATACCGAGAGCCTGCATCTTATCACAGTCGGGGAGCATTACCATAAACTCGTCACCGCCGATCCTGAAGCAGGTATCAGTCTTTCTGGCAGCCACCAGCATGGAGCTGGCCACATGGCGGAGGACATCATCTCCGTGGGGCTGGCCGTACTGGTCATTGATGAACTTCATGTCGTCGATATCGATCTCGATAAGGGCAAAGGTGCTGTCATCAGACCTGCTCTCATAGATATTGATGGTCCTCTCCAGGGTCTCATAGAAATAACGTCTGTTATAAAGGCCACACAGGTCGTCCACTCTTGCGAGCCTCTGGACCTTCTGATAGGACTTCTCAAGTTCCTTGGCTATCTTCTTCTGCTCAGTAACGTTCTTGGACATTCCCCAGGTTCCGATGATCTCGTGATCCTTGTTATAAAGGGGATACTTGGAGGCGAAGAAATACTGGACCTCATCATCATCGTCCCTCTTCAGCTCCTCCTCTACATTGAGGATGGGCTTTCCGGTCTTGATGATCTCCTGTTCCACTTTCCTTGCAGCCTTGGCAAACTCCTCAGGGAAGTAGTCAAAGTCTGTCTTTCCTATGAGCTCATCAGGTGATGATGCGCCCAGCTGGTTGGCATGCTCTTTACTATTCCAGAGGAATCTTGATTCCAGGTCTTTGAAATAAACTGTATCAGATGAAAACTGGCGTATCGTCTCAAGGACAAGGCTGTCAAGTTCGAGCCTCTCTTCGGGGGTCATATTTATCGGTTCGCGCACACTCATGACTAGTACCTCCGATGTATCAAAAATACCTTATATGCTACCTATAATGATAACACCTTAATGTATAAAAAAACAACTCAGATCGAAGGAAGCCTCATTTTGATACCGAAGACTTCTCCCTCCACGTAGGCGTCGATGGTACCGTGCATGGAATCCACCAGTTTCTTTGCCACGGAAAGGCCTATTCCGCTGGAGCTTACATGCCTTGAAGGATCACCCTTGTAGAAGCGGTCGAAGACCTTGGTGGGATCCGGGATACGGTCGGGATCCACGGAGTTGGAGATGGTGAAAGCCACATGCTTTTCGCCTTCGCTCTTAAGGCTGATATTGACATCTCCCTTGCCGTGCACAAGGCAGTTCTTTACCAGGTTCTGGAGGATCCTCTTTACGGACTGCTCATTTCCAATGGCATTAAGTCCTTCCTCTATGTCGATGTGGGGGTCCATCCCGGCCTTTTCGAAATCCTCATAATAGGAGAAGAGTGTCTGCATGGCGATGTCGGAGAATGGGATCTTGTCCACCGAGACATTGTAGTTGATATTGGAGACCTTGGTATAGAAGAACATCTCCTCCAGGATCTCTCCCAGTGAATCTATCCTCTCAGAGATGATATTTCTGTATTTTTCCTGCTCGGCAGGATCATCCGACTCGCTCAGGAGCTCGAAGTATCCCTTCAGGGATGTCAGGGGAGTCCTTATATCGTGGGACATATTGGTCAGGGTGTCACGGATCTCATTATCCTGCTTCATGACCTCCTGCTCCCTTTCCCTGCAGGAGAGGATGACCTCATTTATATCCTTGGAAAGAGTAGTCATCTCCCTGGATTTACCGTAGAAAGTGACGGTCTTGTTGGTCCTGTTCTTTGCGATGAAATGCACCTGGGACTGAAGGTTCTTTACCTGCGAAAAAAGTGAAATGAGCATCATGGTAAGAGCCAGGACAACAGCTATAAGTACGATGGCGATTATTTCCCAGATCATATCTCTGAATCCCTCCTGGAAGCCAGCACGGAGAGAGCTGACCATACTATTATATTAACTAACACGGACACCACGATAAGCGAGAAAGGCACATCAGTAGGCGTACCGGTGGCAGCTGAGAAAAGATGGGTCCCCGGGAAAAGGAAACATCCCACTATCTCCAATGAGGAAATTGCAGGTGCTGCCTCCACCTCCAGCTCTACAACAGCGCCGGACTCGAGGGCTTTTCTGACTCCGATATCAAAACTGGCGGAGAAACCGATGATGAACATACTGACCGCATAGATAACTCCATAGGCCACTATGGATAACACCTTTTTTCTGAAGAGCTTACAGCAGAAAAATACCGGCAGGCTCATAAGGAAGATCATCATGCCCCCTGCCAGAGTGGTATACAGGAATGTGAGAGGGTATTCAACAATAAGGATCCTTTCAAAACCGCTCTCGATAAGTCCGAGAAAACTTACTGCCGGTCCGAAAAGTCCCAGTGTCATGGAAAAGATAAACAGGGCACAGATCTCCGACAGGCAGATCTTTGACCTGCTCCTGATCATACCCTCGATATTGATCTTCTGTCTGTTCTTATAGTAGTCACAGACAAAGCAGACTGTGCTGTACATACAGAAAAGAAGGCCTGCTTCCACACCTATGGTAAAACCGGAATACTGCTCCACCATTGGAGCGTTAAAGACCTCCATCATATCCGCGTCCGTTATTACTTCCTCCACCAGGAGCAGTTCACGGAACAGAAAGACAGTGAAGATCATACCAAGAGCAAGCACCGCTCCAATAATGAAGCGGCTGCCCTTAAATAATCTCAATAATCCTATTCGTACCAGGTTAACAAACATCTGTTAATTGATATCTCTTTTTTTATCTGTCACTAATCCGGCAGTATATGCAAGGCCGCCATATATTAGGGAACACATAAGGGCTCTTACTACCACATGGCCTTCTGAGTGAAGGTTAAGGACTGCCAGGTTCTGGGTAAGTGTGTAATCAGCCAGACTGAAATTAGAATCCAGACCAAACTTTCTTACCAGTATCATATTGGCAATAGAGATGGCCATTGTCAATAATCCGGATGAAAGGATAACGCCAACGGTGATACCTGCCGCCTTACTTCTGGTAAGGGTGGTAACTGCAGCAACAACGAAGCAGAATGCCATGACGATGATCCAGGAGAACAGGAAATACTTAAAGAACGCTCCATCCATATTCAGCTTAACGCTCTCAGCCATAAGGGCCACATTTATAAGTGTCCAGATATAGGTGATGATATGGAAGATGAAGGTGTAGGCCGCAATGACTATCATCCTTGCAGTGAACAGATGTCCTCTCTTCCTGTTTCCTATAGTGATATTCTTAGTAACTCCCGTGGAATAAACATCACCCACGAAAAGTCCCGTAAAGATGGCAAGAAGAAGGATATTACTGAGGGAGCACACATTCTGGTAGAAAAGCTCCGGCACATCCTCTCTGTAAAGAAGGCCTTCGCCAACGATCTTAACGGGAGGCCTTTCCTCCTCCTCTTCTTCCTCATCTTCGATACCGGTGGTAGCGGAAGCCATATCCGATCCCATATCCACGCCTGCATTAAAACCGGCTCTGAAGGAATCCTCAAGGCCTTCAGCTGAAGCACCCTGCTCGGAGATGGCATCCATGTCCTCCCTGGACATGCCCATCATTCCCAGCATATCTACTTTGAGGAGTACAAAGCTGGTGATCATTACGATAAAGAACATGACTATGGGAAGGATCCAGATGCATTTCATCTTTGAGGCCCTGTAGCCTTCCGCCTTTAAAAAATTCAATAACATGACTGATCTGTTCCTCCCTTAAACCTTATCTCCGGCAATAGTTCCTGTTACCTTCAGGAAGTACTCTTCCAGATCGGAGGAAACGACTCCGATAGAATCTACGGGGATACCTGCCTTTGCGATTTCCATGTTGAGGGTCGAGACATCCGTAAGTCTCTCGAATACGTAAACAGTATTCTTATCTATTACCTGATATTCCGTGAAGCCCTTCTCGTCGAGAAGGGGAAGGATGACTGATGTGTCAGCTGACTTGATGACGATCTTGTCGCGGCACTTCATCTTAAGTTCGTCGCTTGTAGACTCCTCGATGATCTTTCCGTTATTGATGATCGCATAGTCCGTTGCGATCTTGGAAAGCTCCTCAAGGATATGGCTGGAGATCAGGATGGTGATACCGTTCTCCTTGTTGAGCTTGGCGATCATATCTCGGATCTCAACGATACCCTGGGGATCAAGACCATTGATGGGCTCGTCCAGAAGAAGAAAATCCGGTTCTCCTACCAAAGCCAGAGCTATCCCTAATCTCTGCTTCATACCGAGGGAGAACTTGCCGGCCTTCTTCTTTCCTACATTTCCCAGGCCTACCAGCTTGAGCTTCTCATTGATATATTCTGCATCTCCGATACCATATGCAAGACACTTGATCTTGAGATTGTCGAAGGCTGTGAGATTAGGCTGAAGGGCGGGGGACTCGATGAGAGCACCTATCCTGGAGAAAGCCTGATCGTTATCTCCACCGAATCCTACATATTCAAAACTGCCTGAGGTAGGCACAGCCATACCGGCCAGCATCTTCATGATGGTGGTCTTACCTGCGCCGTTCTTTCCGATAAGTCCGTAGATGGAACCTTTTCTGATGTGAAGGTCAACGTTGTCGACCGCCACTGTATTCTTATACTTTTTGGTCAGTTCATTTGTGACCAGCAATAATTCTTCCATAGATTTCTCCTTTTTCGGGATCTTATGGAGACATTATGGTCTGTCATTATTCATTCATCGCAAATAAAAGTTAAAGAAATGATTAAGCTTTCTGTTTTGCAAGCCTGAAACCGATGCCCCAGATGGTATCGATATACTCATCTTCGGTGATCTTCTTCATCTTGGCCCTGATATTGCTTATATGGACATTAATAGTCTTATCTTCACCTATATAGTACTCATTCCAGGCATATTCGAAGATCTCCTGCTTAGAGAATACCTTGGAGGGATAGAGCATAAAGAGCTCCAGGATCTTATATTCCTGTCTGGTGAGGGTCAGCTCCTCTCCCTTGAGTGTTGCTTCGAAGGTATCCTTGTTGAGGACCAGGTCCTTGAAGGAAAGGACATTCTTCTCATCGGAAGCCTCCTCCCTGCCGCCGTAGGACAGGTGGCGGAGCTGGACATCGACCCTGGCGATGAGCTCCTTGACCTCAAAGGGCTTTGCCAGGAAATCATCGGCACCCATGGCAAGAAGGTCGACCTTGGAATCGGTGGAACACTTGGCGGATACGACGATGATGGGAATCTTGGAAGTCTCCCTGATGGTCTTTGTAAGGGACTCGCCTGTCATACCGGGCATCATGAGGTCCAGGATTGCAAGATCGAAGGTATCATTCTTAAAATTTAGAAGTCCCTCAGATCCTGAATAAGCCTGGGTACACTTAAGTCCGTGCTTTGTCAGGGTATCGCAGATGAGGTTGTTGATATCTGCATCATCCTCTACTATAAGGACCTTTGCCTGGTCTTCCATATCCTTTACTCCTTATCCTTTGCCTTATCGTTATCTTTGTCTTTAGTTTTGCCCTTTCCCTTGCCTGAAGAGATCTTAAGAGGCTCAGCATCCTTTATCTCATATCTGAAGCCTTCCTTCTTCATAGCATCCAGGAACTGTTCAGGATCGAAACCGCAGACGGAGAATACGCCGGCCTTCTTCCACTTGCCCCTGCAGATGAGCTTAACGCCTGCAAGAAGGGCGATGGCATCGAAGAAGGATGCTACGCTGACGCCGTTCTGCTCAAAGCACTCGCTGTTGTCCATGCTGACGTGGATCATGATGGTCTTTTCGGAACCCTTATGGGTACCGGAGAGAAGGACTGCTGTCTCACTGATGCCCTGGGGAACGCTCTTCTTGTGGTCCACAGGCATTACCTTGGCAAGGAAATCGATGGGAGCGATCTTAACGCCCTCGGCGATCTCGATGGGGTCCTTGGAGAGCATACCGGTCTCCCTCAGAAGTTCGATCCTCTCGTCAGTCTTCTTCTCGAAGGTGGAGAAAAACCTGACATTGGGTACTTCCGGGATCTCCATGATGAAATCTTCTACAATGGGGTCGTTCAGGATCACAAGATCCTTCTTTCCGCAGCCGGGAAGATCTGCTTCTGCCTTAACGGACAGGGGATCGACCTCCTTCTTCTTTCCGTCCTCGATGAGGATAGCCTTCTCAGTCTCGGCCTGGAAATCCATGGAATCAACGATATCCCTTATATCGGATACCTCATTTGAGGACTTCATGTTGACCTCCAGGATATCTGCAGAAGTGATCTCGTCAAATCTCTTCTCCTGGGCCAGCCTTACAAAGGAAGTGATGGCGGAAGGGTTAAATGCGCATCCGCAGATAGCCATCAGGTTCTTTACCCTGAAGTTCGTAAAGTTCTCGAACTGCTTGGACAGGAGATTGGACTGGTTCCACTCATAGAGCTCGTTGTCGATATAGTCGGCTCCGATCTCCAGTGCCAGTTTCATGACCGTAGGGGCCAGTTCCGGAGGTGTAAGGTTGATGATCAGCTCAGGCTGGGTGATGGAGAGCATCATCTTGGAGCCTGCTGCATTCTTGACATCCATCCTGGCGGTGGTGATCCTTACGGGACCTCCTGCGTATTTCTTACGATATTCATCGCATTCTGCCTTATCGAGTGAAGCGATATTCAGTTCGCTCACCGAAGCAGGGTCTTTGCACAATAAAGGGACAATAACATCCGTTACTTCGGTACAACCGATTATCAGTATCTTTTTCATTGCATAACACCTAATAATAATATTTACATAGGAGATTTTAACATTGTTAAACAAAAAAAAGAACTGTCGGAATGACAGTTCTTTTTGTTTATTTCATCAAATCGGGGATCAGGCCTTGGAAGGCTTATCTCCTTCGGTAACCACCGACTTGTCCAGGCCCTTGTATTCCCTCTCCTCCATGGGAAGGACTGCATTGAGGATGATACCTACCAGGGCACCAACTGCAAGACCGGAAAGTGAGATGGTAACAGAGCTGATGGTGAAAGAAATGGCACCGCTGTAGTTGATACCGATGGCAAGACCAAGGATCAGTGCGGCGATGATGATATTTCTTGACTTACTGAAGTCTGTCTTGTTCTCCACCACGTTCCTTACACCGACTGCTGAGATCATACCGTAAAGGACGATGGAAACACCGCCGATGGTAGCAGCAGGGATAGAAGAGATAAGGGCAGCGAACTTAGGTGAGAAGGAAACTGCAACTGCGAAATAAGCGGCGATCCTGATTACTCTGGGGTCATAGACCTTTGTCAGGGAAAGAACGCCTGTGTTCTCACCGTATGTGGTATTGGCGGGAGCTCCGAAAAGGGAAGCCAGGATAGTTGCGAGACCGTCACCCATAAGGGTCCTGTGAAGTCCGGGATCCTCGATGAAGTTCCTGTCAGTGGTGGAGGAGATAGCGGAGATATCTCCGATATGCTCGACCATGGTAGCCAGTGCGATGGGCATGATGGTCACGATAGCCGTGATGATAAGGGACTTGTCAGGGTTTGCGAAGATGGAGAATACCGTATCGCTGCCGCTGAAGGGAAGTCCGACCCATGCTGCCTCAGAAACAGGAGTAAAGTCCACAAGACCTACCAGGACTGCTGAGATATATGAAGCAATAACTCCAAGGATGATGGGAACGATCTTGACCATACCCTTACCGTAGATATTGCAGATGACTACTACGAAGATGGCTATCAGGGCTACGATCCAGCTCTGCTTACAGTTGTCGATGGCAGAAGATGAAAGCGTAAGTCCGATGGCAATGATGATGGGGCCAGTAACGATGGGCGGGAAGAATCTCATTACCTTCTTCTGTCCGAATGCCTTGATAAGACCGGCAAGGATAAGGTAGAGAACGCCTGCACAGGCAACACCGAGACATGCGTAAGGAAGGAGTTCCTTCTCTCCGTTGGGAGCTATGGCAAAATAACCTCCCAGGAAAGCAAAAGAAGAACCAAGGAAAGCGGGAACCTTACCCTTGGTCAGAAAGTGGAAGAGCAGAGTACCAAGACCTGCGAAAAGAAGTGTGGCTGAAACGGAAAGTCCCGTAAGAGCGGGAACCAGCACGGTGGCGCCGAACATGGCGAACATATGCTGAAGTCCCAGTACGATCATCTTGGGAGTTCCAAGCGTTTTGGCATCATAGATGCCTCCTTTTTGATCACCCATAACTAACCTCCTGGATCAATAAAATATAGAATGCTGTCTATTTGACTATAGCACTCATTTTCGAAATATTTTATTACAATTTTTCAGGAAGGGTCACTTCTTTTCGGGATCGTCTCCGTCTCCCATATGGAACTTCTTATGGATGTTGTCGATATCCTCCGTGGAGCCGCCGCCCACGTCGTCAGGAGCCCTGAATCCGCCCCTTGCCACGATCCTCAGGAATGCATCTACTACATCGGCAGTAAGCTGGGTACCGGATGCCTCGGTGATGATGTTAACCACCTTGTCAAAGTTCATCCTGCCCCTGTAGGGACGGTTGGAATACATGGCATCAAAGGCATCTGCAACGGCGATGATCTGGGCAGCCCTGGGGATCTCATCCCCCTTGAGACCGCTGGGATATCCCCTGCCGTCAGGTCGCTCATGGTGGTACTTGGCTCCCGTGGAGAGCTCGGGCATGATGCTTATATCCTTAAGTACGTTATAGCCCAGAGTGGTATGGGATTTTATGGCGGCAAACTCATCGTCGTCGAGTCTTCCCTGCTTGTTCAGTACCTCTCCCGGAACACCGATCTTTCCGATGTCATGGAGGAGGGCGATGTCGTAATACTTCTCCACAGTATCCTCGTCATATCCCAGTTCCTTTGCCAGCATGACCGTATATTCGGCAACTCTCGTGGAGTGGCCGTTGGTGTATTTGTCCTTCATATCGATGGTTCGGGCAAAGGCCTCTACGATCTCCCTGGTGAACATCTTGTTCTCCTCCTGCTTTTTGAGAAGGGCACGTGTCTTGTGCTTAGCGTATAGGATTACGATCTCAGCGATGAGCAGGATAAAGAGTGCCGACATGAGGAGCCTGAACCAGGTCTGTTCGAAGATGGACTTCTGCTTGACGATGGTGATGGAGAACTCATTGCTGCCGTGGCCCATGGAATCGGAGATCACCATGGTGAACTTATATGATCCGCCGCCCAGGTTCGTATAATCCACCGGGCTCATCTCGCTCCTTCTGAGAGTGGTGGAGCCAAAGCCCTCAAGTGTATATGTCACCGTGGGATCCATAAGAGAATATGTGCATACATAAGGGTAGATGGTGATCTTCTTTACATCGCTGGGCACGTTGATGGTACCTGTCTCGTCGGGATAATATCTCACACCGTCAGCCTCTATGTAGGGAACGGTCATCTTGATATCATCAACAGTCTCGAAGGGCTCTTCGATATTGACCTTTGCCACACCGGTGGAGCCTGCGATATAAAGGACTCCTTCGTCGGTCACGGAGCTGTAGGAATTTGATGTCGCTATGACAGGAAGGCCGTTGGCAAAGCCGTAGTAAACGGGATCGATATCCCCGTTCTCCATGAGCTCCTCTGCAGTAGCCACATATATTCCGTTACTTGAAAGGATCCACACCTCTCCCTGTGAGTTCTCATATAGGTCGAAGTTATTTGAGTAAGGGAACTTCTCTATGGTGGTGATCTCATAATCTGATGTCATATATGCGATGGAATTACTCGTGACGATCCAGTAGACATCCAGGTTGACGTCCTTCTTGATCCTCATTACCACCTCGGAGGTAAGACCTTCATCAGTACTCAGTTCCCTGACCACCTGTCCGTCATTCATTACATAGATGCCGTCGCCGTCAGTTCCCACCAGGATGTCACCATTCTCACCGTCGGCAACTGTCAGTACCTCGGTATTGCTCATGCCGGATGATTCATCATAAACCTGGGTGATCTCATCTCCGTCGATGATCACCACGCCGCCGGTACAGGCCACCATAACGGTGCCATCCTCCCTTTCAAAGACAGTCCTGATCCTGTCGGAAGGCATTCCGTCCTCGGGAGTGAAGCAGACCGCACGTCCGTGGTCGTACCTCACCAGGGCATAATCGCCATAAGTGGAGAACCACAGTCTGTCCTGGCTGTCGGCCACGATGGACCTGATCCTGATGCCGTCCAGCATGGTGATCATATCGCTCTGGTGAAGATCTGTTCCCGATGCTGTGAAGCAGCTCATGAGAGGGAAGGAAGGTGCAACACCTACCCTGTTGATGGCTGTAAGTCCGTTGTCACGTCCGATGATAAGGAGGTTGTTGAAATAACATGTGGTATTTACCACCGTCTCCTCCAGCCCGTACTGCTCAAATACATCCGTGAACATATCGGGTACGATCTTCATTACACCCTGTCTTGAGGAAACGAACCACAGGTTGCCCTGATAGTCTGAGGTAACGCCTTCGATATTGGAAGTCATGGGAACATTTTCCAGAAGCTCCAGCTTTCCATGCTTATAGACGCCGACGCCGTTGTTGGCACATACCCAGAGATCGCCTCCCATGGGCTTAAGGGCATTTATGTACTCCAGAGGCTCGACATCGATGACATCCTCCGAAGGGAAGCCCGTCTGAAGGCTTCCGTAGTATATCTCCGTACCCTTTGTACCGAGATAGATATATCCGGGATTTTCCGGATCCACTGCAAAGGCATGGACATCTTCGATGCCCGTGTCAGAACTGCTGTAAAAACCGGTAAGAGATCCGTTCTCAAAAGTGAGCAGGTCACCGTTCATGGTGAGGCCGTAGATCACTCCGTCAGCGCCCTTATCCAGGCGTCTTACATATTCGTCATTGATCCTGGGATCATCGAGAAAGGAGATGCTTCCGTCGGGATCGATAAGTGCGACGCCCTGGGTGGTGGCAACATAGATATTGCCCGCATCATCCTCCGAGAATGATCTGACAGAAGATGCAGGAAGGCCGTCGGACTTGCCGAACATCTCGATATTTCCTTCCCTGTCCATGCAGGCAGCACCGCTGTCATTCGTTCCGATCCAGAGTCTGTCGGTACTGTCAACGAAGAGACTTACAACGCTGGCGATACCGGTGGTGGAATCCATTCTCTCAAAGGTATTTCCGTCGTATCTTATAAGACCGCCGTAGCTTCCTATCCAGATAAAGCCATCAGAGGTCTCTGTTATGGCATTGGCCTCGGATGTGGGAAGTCCGGTGGTGTTGTTATAAAGAAAAGCCGCGTATCCCTCTCTCTTTCCGGTGGGATCCGCGACGAAATCATCATCATCCGCATAAAGGGTAAAAGGCACACAGGTAAAGATGACGGCGGCTGCCAGCAACGCGCCGATGACAGTCCTTATTAAACTGATCTTACCTCTAACCATGTTCCCCATACATACGATAGTATCATGTTTTTGTGATTTTTTCTCTTTTTTTAAAAAATTTGACCTCCCCGGCAAATAAGACAAGCCCGAAAAGGGATGAGATCTCTCCCGCCGCGAACATTGGCGTATGGTAGGAAAGCACTATATCGTGGTGTCCCGAAGGAAGATCCAGGGCCATATATTTGACGTCCGCTCTTATAAGCTCCGCCTTCTCCCCGTCAACGCTGGCAGTCCAGCCTGTGGAATAGGGTATGGTAAATACCAGCATCTGAGGCGAGGAAAGATCCACCGAGCAGGTGACCTCATCAGTTCCTATGGCCACATCAGAAGGGGCCTCCGACTTAAGTTCATCTATCCTGTCAAAGGTTCCGTCCATGGGGATACATGATACGGAGATGCTGTCATAGGAATAGCTGCCCTTCTCCGTAAAGGCAAATACCACCCACTCCTGGGGATCGTCACAATACCCCAGATCGATGGTGAAATCATGCCTGCCGTTATAGTACTCATAACCGTCCTCATGAAGATCCAGGACCTTAAGGATGCCGGAGGATGACTTGACCACTACAGCCGTGTCCATTCCGTCGTTATATGTAAGGCCTTTGAAGGTGATGTGTGTCTCGCTTCCGGGGATACCGGAAAACTCCAGCCTGACGACTGCCGCATCCCCCGTCACATCTATGGATCCGCCTCCTATGGAGACTTCACTCTCATCGCAGGAATACGTGAGATCCGGTTCCACTGTGGAAAGATCGGGTGTTATGACGGGAAGTCCGGAAGAGATATCCTCCTCCACCACTACGCCATGAAGGAGCGCCTCCTCTTTCATGGAGGGAGAAAGGCCGTCCCAGTAAGACCTTGAGATCAGACTGTCCGACGTAAAGCATAGACCTATGGGATCCTCATTTACGTATATATCATGACCCGGGTAGATACTGCTGTCAGTAAGGGCATATCCGTAAGGCACCGCTTCATATCCCTCCGGGACTATGTAGTAAAGGACAGATCCCAGATCCGTCATGACAGTCCTGTCATCAAAGTTGGGATACTTGTTCATATCATAGATCCCCAGGCAGAGCTCATTATTAAACTCTATGCAGTAGGGGTTTGATATGGTCCAGTAGTAAAGGACGGATGAGACATCCTTGTTGAGGGCGGAATTGAGCTGCACCCCGGATCCGGAATAGCGGTAGAAGGATCCTTCATCCTTAAGGAGCTCATAAGCCGCTGTTCCGTCATCATCATAATAATCGGATATCTCCGAGGGGCGTCTCGTCTCAGCGGCATAGTTATCACCTGCGGCGCTGAAGAGATAGAATGCAGACACAAGGACAGAGATGATGGTAAAGGCCAGTATTATGCCTGCCCTTGTTTTCGGGCTGTCATATCTTTTGGGAAGGAAGGCCATGAGCAGGATGAAAAGTCCCAGCACCACAAGGGATGCGATGACATCGGGATCACTGATATGTCCTGTAAGTGCGCAGGACATGATGAGCACCGCAAGGATCACCGGGGCACCCTTTCTGTAAAGACTTCCGGCCTCCAGGAGAAGATCGAATTCGGACGCCAGGACATAAGAAACCAGAAGGGCCACGGAGAAGCTCCATCTGTTGGACATATAGGACATGCCGTTAAACATCTGTCCGAAGAAAGGTATCAGCATGAATACAAGACAGATCACAGCGAAGACCTTGGCGCTCTTAAGCTCCCCTTTTCTCAGGAACAGCAGAAGAAGAGCCACCACAGCCGTGGATGTAAAGCAAAGGCAGAGCCAGAAAGTGTTATCCGGGGTAAGGATCAGCCCGGGAAGATCAGCATAGTAGGACATGGGATAGATAAGCCTCAAGGCATTGACTCCCGAACTTCTTCCGTCACCTGTAAAAGC
>CACXGG010000185.1 GCA_902767145.1 Oscillospiraceae bacterium
AACGTCTTTTCCTTTATCATCACAGGGTCGAACCTGGTATTTCCCGTGGAGATATGTTCCTGGGTAAGGACATATTCCACGGCGCCTTCAAATCTCAGAGGATCCGCCCTGTCAGATCCGAAGGAGGCGGCAAGCCTTTCGCATGTATCAAAGCCTATACCGGAGCATCTTATGAGAAGATAGGGATCAGTCCTTACAGTGACCACTGCCTCGCTTCCGAACATCTCATAGGCAGCTTCAGACTGGGCCTTGGAAAGTCCCAGGAGCCGGAGTTCATAAAAGAGCTTCAGGCGGTCAGTATCACCCTCGATCTGAAGTGAGATATCACATGCTCTGGAAAAGGAAAGTCCGGGGATCTTCTTAGCGACTTCCTCCGGTCTCTCCAGCAGGGCGTCGAGGGAACCCTTCCCGTATTCACCTGCTATCTTCAGGGAAAGGCTCTCACCTATCCCTTTAATGTTATCCGCAAGGAAGGATGCGATATAGGCAGTCTCCGAATTACTGCTCTCCAGGGCTTTTATTGATGAAGCATCTATCTGGAGGGAACCTTTATATGTGGTTATCTTTCCCGATACTTCATACTCTGCATCGGTGATGATATCGGTATCAAAATTACCCTTTACCGAGATGCCGTCTTTGCACAGGAAGATAACAAAACCGTTGCTGCCGTATATCTGCTTTGCGGCAACAACGATCCTGCCATTGACTGTTTCTCCTATATTGTCTTTCGTTATCTGCGAAAGACCGGTATCTATATCTTTATCAGACACCTGCTTCCTTTCTTATGAGGTCAGCCTTGTCAGTCTTTTCCCAGGGGAAACCCTGATCTTCTCTTCCGAAGTGACCATATGCTGCTGTCTTTGCATAGATGGGCCTTCTGAGATCAAGATCCCTGATGATGGCTGCAGGCCTTAAGTCAAAGAGCTTTCCTACGATCTCGGATAACCTGCTGTCGTCGATCTTTCCTGTTTCAAATGTATCCACCATTATCGATACGGGATGTGCAACACCGATGGCATAAGCCAGCTGTACTTCACACTCGGAGGCGATGCCGGAGGCCACGATATTCTTGGCGATATATCTGGCTGCATATGCTGCGGATCTGTCCACCTTCGTGGGGTCCTTTCCGGAAAAAGCTCCGCCGCCGTGACGGCCGAATCCGCCGTATGTATCGACTATGATCTTTCTTCCCGTAAGGCCGGAGTCACCCTGGGGACCTCCGATAACGAACCTTCCTGTGGGGTTGATGATAAATCTTGTCTTCTCATCCACCAGCTCTTTGGGAAGAACGGGAAGGATAACGTTATCTATAACGAACTTCTCGATCTCATCATGGGTTACGGAATCCTTATGCTGGGTGGAGATGACGACTGTGTCGATCCTCTTTGCATGATCATCCTCATACTCTACCGTAACCTGGCTCTTTCCGTCGGGACGGAGGAAGCTGTCAGGATCGTTCTTCCTTACTTCTGTGAGCTTTAATGCCAGCTTGTGGGCAAGAGAGATGGGAAGGGGCATAAGTTCAGGTGTATCGTCATTTGCATAACCGAACATCATTCCCTGGTCTCCTGCACCGGTATCGAACTCATCGGCGCTCTTATCCCTTGATTCAAGGGAGGCATTGACACCCATGGCAATGTCGGGAGACTGCTCATCGATGGAGGTCAGGACTGCACATGTCTTGTAGTCGAAACCTGCATCGGATCCGTCATATCCGATCTCCCTGATACGGTCCCTGGCGATCTTGGGGATATCCACATAAGCGGATGTGGTGATCTCACCCATAAGGAGCACCATACCTGTAGTGGCGGAAGTCTCACATGCTACTCTCGCCTTGGGGTCCTGCTCCAGGATAGCATCAAGTACGCTGTCGGAGATCTGGTCGCATACCTTGTCGGGATGTCCCTCTGTTACTGACTCTGAAGTAAAGAGCCACTTGCCTTTTCTGTTTCTCATAATAATGTCCTTTCCGTTCACTACTTAAAAGGGCTATTATCAAAAAAGCCTTCCCTAAAGAGGAAGGCTGCATCTGTGATATATCGCCTCTCATCTTTCAGGTTTCCCTGCCGGATTTGGCACCGCTGCTCTCCGCGGTTGCCGGGTTTCATAGGGCCGGTTCCCTCCGCCGCTCTTGATAAGCATTGAACTATAAGTTTTAATCAATTCATTTTATCCGTAGCAAGTTCTTCAGTCAAGCAAAATGGGCAAATTGTATCCGATTGTCGCGGATTGTTATTTTTTTGGTGCAAAAAGCCCCTTGAAAGATCGTAAGATCCCTTTACCAGAAACAAAAAGGAGGCTCATATGGCGTTTACGATAATAGTTTTCGAGAAAGATCTGTACCTTAAGAGACTGATAGAGTGCCGCCTGTCCCTCTCCTTCCCCGATGCATATATCTCAGGTCAGAAGGAAAGGGTCGAAGCCGGCCTTTCCGAGTGCACCATAAGACTTTATGATGACCGCCAGTTTGACGAAGAAGAAGTCGGTAGCAAGGCTATCCCCCTGTTTACGGAAGGATGCATCGACTGCAGGAAACTGGAAGATCAGATCCTCAATATCCTTGATACACGCGAACGGGTCTCAGATCCTTCCATGTGCCTTCTGATCTCGTTCGCTTACATGGATGAAAGAGAGGATCATATAAGGAGGGAATATTCATCCTTTAAGGAGTGTCACGACGTGTGCATAAGGCTGGACCTTATGTCCGGGATAAGGATGCCCTCCTCCTTCACCACAGGGCTCATGACGGGATCCCTGACAGGGCTTCTGCGAAAGTGTACAGATCCTGATTTTGATCCCGAAGAGATAATGGAACATTTAAACCACGACAGCAACGGTTTTATGACCACGGGAAAACCTGACAATCCCGATGATGTCTTCGACTTCGGTATAGACACATCAGCTGCATTGATAAGCAGGATAAGAGAGCTCATCGAAAGAGGGACTGTGGACGTATCCTGTCTGGTGGTAACGGAAGGTTTTACAGTTAAGGACCTCACAAGGATCGCCGGGCTTTTCGACCGGGTGGAGATCCTTCTTCCCTCCAGGCTCTGTGAAGAAAAGAACAACATAGAGGAGGTCCTGGGAAGCCTTTCCAGGAACATTCCGGAAGGAACCTATATAAAGGTCAGATACTGCGACGAGAACAGGGAGGGCGAAAGAGTTGATAACCTCAGAGTACGACATCAGTGAGATAAAGGACCGTCTTACCTACTATGTTCTCAACGTCCTCAAGAACGAGGCAGATCCCACGGACGAAAGGCTCAAGGAGATAATCGCCGACGTCATAACAGACGAAGCGGTGAGATATAAGATGGATCTTACGGAGAAAAGGGACCTCGCCTCCGGGATATTCAACAGCCTTAGAAGGCTTGATGTCATAGAGCCTCTGATGCAGGACCCCAAGGTGACGGAGATCATGGTCAACGGCCCCGATAATATCTTTTACGAAAAGGACGGAAAGCTCTACAGGTCTGATATAAGGTTCAAGGATGCCTCTACCCTGATGACTGTCATTTCGTGTTTTTTTGCCAACAGGAACAGGCCCCTTAATGAAGCAAATCCAATATCGGATCTGAGGCTCCCGGACGGCTCCAGGGCTAATGCGGTCCTGCCTCCCGTGGCCCCGGACGGACCTATCCTCACCATACGTAAGTTCACCGGTATCTCCCACGATATCGTCACTTTGATAAGGCAGGGCTTTATATGTGAGGAGGCAGCCCGTTTTCTCTGCGAATGCGTAAGAAATAAAAAGACACTCTTTCTCTGCGGAGGTACCGGATCCGGAAAGACCACGTTCCTGAACACCCTTTCCTCTTTTATACCGAAGAACGAGAGAGTGGTGACCATAGAGGATTCGGCGGAACTGAACCTTCAGGGCATATCAAATCTCGTGCGCATGGAGGCCAGGCTCCCGGGACCCGACGGAAACGGTGAAGTAAATATAGGCACCATGATCAGGACATCACTTCGTATGAGGCCTGACAGGATAATCGTCGGTGAAGTAAGGGGAAAGGAGAGCGCCGATATGCTCCATGCCATCAACAGCGGACATAAGGGATCCATGTGTACAGGCCATGCCAACTCCTGCTACGAGATGCTCAAAAGGCTCACGAGTCTCGTGATGGCAGGATCCTCCCT
>CACXGG010000186.1 GCA_902767145.1 Oscillospiraceae bacterium
CCGTCGGGACGGTCCTCCTCAACTTCCTTTATTATGCCCTTGAAGGCTTCCTTGAAGTAGGACAGGTCTGCGTTCTCCGAGGAGTAGAGTATGGGGGAGATGATCTTGTACTGAGCTTCCATCCTGAACTTGTTGAAAAAGCTCTTGTCCGGAGCTGCGGAAAGCTTTATGGTCTTCCCTTCTGTTCTTGAACCTATGGTCCCTCCAAGTGCGCATACCAGTATCCTGTTCATCTCTTATCCTCGCTCTGTTTTTTTCGCGACAGTACCCCCGGGAGATCCGGGGGCAGAGTCCTTTCAGTATTTTACCATGAACAGTTATTTATGTATCACTTATGATCTATGGTATATCTGTAAAACCCATAGTCATCTATATAGATCTCGATAAGGCCCGGATCCTCAGTCAGGAAGGACTCATGTATCTCGATGGTATCGCCGTTCTCCAGCGTCAGGAGGAAATATTCCGTTCCGTAGGTGGACATCTCTCCGTAGTCGATCTGTCCGTCCATTACCAGGACATAAAGGCCCTTGCTGTCTTCTTCGAAATCCTTTACTCCGTTGTCGATCTCCTCGAAATCACCATCCTTATACTGGTCAATGGAGTATTCTATCTCTTCGATATCGATCCCGGTGTTGTTAAAGAAAGTGATGCGGGTCTCATCGCGCTCGGATGCAGGTGCATTGCCCTTGTAATCTGCAAGGATGAACACTCCTGCAAGAAGGCACATGGCCACATATGAAGCAGCCGTGAAGATGATCCACTTCCTCGCATGATCCCCGGCTTTGATGAGGTTCATGATAACGAATACTGCTGCAGCACCCATCACGACACATCCCCACATAGCCAGCATCCTCTTGGGCGTATAACCGAAGGTGGTAAAGTACATAAGGAGCTTACAGAGAGCTACTACTGCAAATACTATGCTCTCTCCCATGAGGACCATGGTCATAAATCTTGAGATCTTTATGCTGCCTCCCCTCTTTTCCAGGGTGTTGATAACCAGGAAGACCAGCATATTGATGAACATGATGCCCACCAGATCGAAGAATCCCCTTCTCGCATAATCCACCACGTTGAATCCCTCGGGAAGCCTTCCCAGGAGAGCACTGAAGATATACTTGCCTTCAAGGATGAAGAACAGGAGATATATGAGCACGAACATTCCGGATAATATGGCTGAGAATACCGGGGAGACGATCCTCATCTTATTCCTGGCCTTTACCTTGGCCGCAAACTTCTCCCTCTCCCTTGAGCCGTCCTCTTTTGCACAGCTGGATATAAGGGCATAGAGGAAGAATGTGGCAGGCACGGCAAAGACAAGACGTGCAAACACGGAAGGGATATCCAGATGAAGGAGCCAGTCAAGATCGATGCTGCCCAGAAGCTTAGTCATCATTGTATTGAACTCGGCATTGATCTGGGAAAGAAGGAAAAGTGCGATGATGAACATGGGGAAGAGGATGATGATCATAACGATCCCTGCAACTATCCCTTTTGCGCTCCTCTTTGTCTTTTCGCCTTCATCGTTTTTCCTGAATTCCTTTATATCATCGATGATGTTTCCGAAGTTCGGGAATGTCTTTACAAATCCGCCGTTCATCAGATCGCTCACGATGAAGCTACCCGTCTTTCCCTCGTAGAGGATGTTGCCGGATACCAGCACTGCATATACTGCGCACAGATGAAGTGCAAAGACAGAAAGTGCGTAGGAGGGAGCGATATTTACGGTGATGGCGGTAAGTCCCATGACGCCATACCAGAAATATGCGCTTTTCGATGTGCCTTTTCCCCTTCCTCTTCTCACGATCTCATTAAATGCGATGAAGATGAGAACGAAGATAAATGCACTTATGAAGTGATAGTCCGTACCCTTTTCAACAAAGGGAAAATGTACTAAAAGCCTTAAATAAAGGTACGCCACAGGATAGGCGAGCAAAAGGCCCGCCTTCCAGAATGATCTTTTGTTGTCCATGATTATCAGTCCTCTTGGTATTCCAGTATATCTCCGGGCTGGCATTCCAGCGCCTTGCAGATATCATTGAGTGTTGAGAACCTTACGGCTTTAGCCTTCTGGTTCTTTAGTATAGAAAGATTTGCCGGGGTTATCCCGATCTTTTCCGCCAGTTCTCCGGAGGAGATCTTGCGCTTTGCCATCATTACATCAAGGTTAACGATAATTGCCATATTGATTTCCTCCTTTCATCAGATAGTAAGATCGAGATCTTCTTTCATGGTGATCGCCTTATCAAATACTATCTTTACGGAAAGTACTATAAGCGCCATGAAGAAAGCCACAACCGTAAGATATAACATGCTGATCCAGATATATCCTGCGATAGCGCAGACCAGGCCGGCTGATATCAGTCCGATTACTATGTAACGCATGAGCTTTGTATTTGCCCTGTCAAAGACGATGTCCTTGGACATATTATCCAGAAGCTTAAAAACGCTGAAGAGGACAACATATCCAAAGAGTGTTCCTACATAGAACAGGACTGTCATCATGACAAATGCGGGTGTATCCAGTCTGTCAGCCCAGACTACAGTTACGAATCTTGTAATGATGGGACCGGTGCAATCTGCGGCAACCACCAGAAGGATAAAGATGATCGTAGCGATCTTGGTCCATCTGATAACACTGTCATTGTATTTTGAGTCCATAACCCTTACCTCCAAAACGTATTAAAGCATGCTCTTATGGCATCATAATACTACAGTCGATATCGTTTTGCAAGGGTTTTTTATTGTTTTTCGATATATTTTTATTGAATTCCTAAATTTACTTAGCTGCGAAGAACGTACCTACGTCCTCCTGTTCCAGGATCCTCTCCAGGACCTGGGCCTCGGATCCCTGGGCGATGACGCCGTTGATGCCGTGGGCTGTAGCCTTCTGCATAGCTGTAACCTTGGTATACATTCCGCCGGTTCCCAGCATACTGCCGGCTCCCTTGGAAAAACCGAGCATCTCGTCAGTTATCTCTTCGACATAGGAGATCCTCTTGGCATTTACATCCTCCCTGGGATCTCCGTCATAAAGACCGTCGATATCGGAAAGGATGATAAGAAGATCTGCATTTATAAGGCAGGCGACGCTGGCAGACAGAGTGTCGTTGTCGCCGAAGGTTCCGTTGTGCATGATCTCAGTTGTGGAAACTGAGTCATTCTCGTTGATTACGGGGATAAGATCCCTCTCCAGCATAGCCTCGATGGTATTGGTGATGTTTGATCTTGTGAGCTTATCTGTCAGGTCGTCCCTGGTAAGGAGGATCTGGCCGCAGGTATAGGAATATTCGGAAAAGCTCCTGTTATAGGCATTCATGAGTTCGCACTGGCCTACTGCAGCAATTGCCTGCTTCTCCCTGGTGGCCTTGGGCTTTGTCTTTATGCCGAGACATCCGACACCGACACCGATGGCACCGGATGTAACAAGGATGACCTCCTTGCCGCTGTTCCAGAGATCTGCGATGGCACGGCACAGCTTGTCGATATTGCCGTGGTTCATCTTTCCGTTTTCATATGTGATGGTCGAGGTTCCGACCTTTACGACTATTCTCTTGGCGAAATTGATCGCCATCCTGGATCCGCTCATATACCCAACCTTTATTATTAATTGATCTGTAAAAGGATATACTCTAAGACCTAAAAAAACAAGTACCCCCGCCATATCGACCATTTCGTCGACTATTTTTTCCCGAAAAGC
>CACXGG010000187.1 GCA_902767145.1 Oscillospiraceae bacterium
CCTCAAGGACTCTGACATGAAGGGAAAGATCCAGCTCTACGGAATAGCTGCCATCTTCCTGGTGCTCCTTTATAACTCCCCTGCGGGCCTGGTCTTCTACTGGACCTGCAACAACATATTCTCCCTGGTGAAGAATATCGTCATGGTGAAGACCGGTACACCTGTCAGGAAGAAAAAGCCGGTTCCCGAGGATAAGGAGGAGACGATTACTTTCCTGTCCTACGGCCTGGCACTCAGTATCTTTACGGGACTTATGATCCCTGCAGATTTCCTTCGAAGATCTGTGGGTGACTTCATAAGCTTTACCGACCCTTCAAATCCCGGAAGGTTCCTTGTAAACTCCCTGAGCCTTGCAGTGGGAACATTTCTTGTGTGGATGGGAGTGATCTTTTTCCTTTCCTCCTCCAAGAAGACAGCCAATATGGTGATCATCTCCCTGTCACTGATCTTTATCCTGGACTACTATGCGTTCTACAGAAACTACGGAAACCTCAATAAGTTCCTGGTCATCGCCTTTGGTGATTTCTATATCCTGAAAGAGGACGTACTCATGAACCTGGCCGTTATCGCCATGGCCGCTATACTTGTGTTCATCCTCTATAAGAACAGGCCTGTGATCTTCAGGATAGCAGTGATACCTTTCCTTATGGCTGGCATCATAGTTTCAGTATCTGCTGTCATCAGCATCAATTCCACCTTCAGGACATATGATTATATGAACGGCGAAAACGGAACCCCGGAGATCACTCTTTCCAGGGAAGGGAAGAACGTCATCGTCATAATGCTGGACCGCGCCCAGGGCTTCATGTTCAGATATATCATGGAGGAGAAACCGGAGCTTCTTTCCACATATGACGGATTCACATACTATCCCAACACTGTTTCCTTCGGAAGGGTGACCAATATCGGTGCGCCGCCTCTTTTCGGAGGATATGACTATACTCCCGACAGGATGAACGAAAGATCTGATGAATCCCTTATGGATAAGCATAACGAATCACTTCTCGTAATGCCGGTGCTCTTCTCGGAGCGCGATTATGACGTGGTGGTCTGCGATGCTCCCTATGCCAATTACAAGATGATCCCTGATATGTCCATCTATGACGGGTACGATGGTATCTCTGCCTACAGGACTGAGGGATTTTTTAATGACCGTGAGGCCGATATAGATGCATCACTGGAGGATACCCTGGAGAGGAACCTCTTCTGCTACAGCATGTATCTCGTATCTCCCATGTTCATGAGATCTCCTGTATATGACAGGGGATACTATAATGACCTGAATGCGGAATATACTTCCGAGAATTTCTTCCAGGTACCCACATCAGTATCTGAGGCCAGGGGAATAAGTGCCGACTTCCTGGATTCCTATTCTGTCCTGGAAGCTCTTCCCGGACTTACTTCCGTCACGGACGATGAGACGGGGTCATTCTTTATGATGGACAACAATACTGCCCACTCACCCATGATCCTTTCTGAGCCTGATTATGTACCTGCTGCTGATGTGGATAATACACTTTACGATTCGCAGAACCGGGACAGATTTACATACGGTGTTTCATGTGAAGTCTCAAATCCTGATACCATGGCGCATTACCACGCAAATGTGGCAGCCATCATGGCTCTCGGTGAATGGTTCGACTATATGAGGGAGCAGGGAGTATATGACAACACCAGGATCATCATCGTGGCAGACCACGGTGCGGAGCTCCACTGCCTGGAAAACGGCACCGGGGATAACTTCAATGCCATCAAGATGAATCCTCTCCTCCTGTACAAGGATTTTGACGCCACGGGCTTTACCATCTGCGATGATCTTATGACAAATGCAGAAGTTCCTTATCTTGCAACAGACGATCTGCTCGAAGATGCAGTCAATCCCTTCACGGGCAATCCCTTCATCTCCATGAGGAACTGTCCTGACGATATGATCTTCTTTAACTCCAACGATTATGACGTGGAGATCAATAACGGGAATACCTTTATGGCAGGTGACTGGTACCGTCTCACGGGAGACGATATCCTGGATCTTGGTTCCTGGGAATATCAGGGGACGTGGTGATATGATACTCAGTATTCTGTACAATCTGATCATCGGTCCTCTGCAGCTCCTGTTCGAGTTCATCTTCTCGATCTCATATAAGCTGGTGGGAAATCCCGGGTTATGCATCATCGACCTGAGCCTGATCATGAACCTGCTGGCACTTCCTCTTTACAGAAGGGCGGATGCTATGCAGAAAGAAGAGAAGGAGAAAGAGGCTTCCCTGGAAAAAGGCATCGCCCATATCAGGGAAACATTTAAGGGGGACGAGAGGTTCCTTATCCTTCAGACCTACTACAGGCAGAATTCCCACAGTCCCGCCCATGTCCTCAGGGGCTCCATATCACTCTTCCTTCAGATACCCTTCTTCATGGCGGCCTACAGGATGCTGTCATCCCTGTCGATCCTTTCCGGTGTGAGCTTTGGCCCGATATCTGATCTGGGAGCTCCCGACGGGCTTATTGTCATCGGGGCAGTATCTATAAATCTTCTGCCTATACTTATGACGGCTATCAACCTGGTATCCAGCTGCGTATATCTCAAGGGTAGTTCTCTGAAGGAGAAGATCCAGCTCTTTGCCGTAGCAGGTATCTTCCTGGTGCTCCTTTATAATTCCCCTGCGGGTCTCGTTTTCTACTGGACCTGCAATAATATATTCTCGCTGCTCAAGAATATCCTTCTTCCGAAAAAGGAAAAGAAGGTTCGTGAGGAAAAGGGCGGAAGCACATCACAGTTTGTTGTATGCTGCATTTATATGGCTCTTCTTACGGGACTTTTTATCCCCGCCAATATGCTTAGGTCATCACCGGCGGGATTTGCAGATATGCATATCTTTGTGGATCCTTCCGTTTTCCTGGTATATTCACTTTCACTGGCTGTCGGTCTTTTTGTACTGTGGTGCGGAGTCTATTACTATCTGTCGGACAGGAAGGGAAGAAGGGTCATGGAATATCTCTTCTCAGTGCTGGCGGTGGTCTTTACGTTTAACTATTTCCTCCTGGGTGACAGGTATGGGCAGTTTACCAGAAGGCTTCAGTATTCCTATCCCGATATGCACATAACTGACTGTCTTGTGGAATCGATAGTCCTTTTCCTGGCTGTATCGGTAGTCATCACTATAGTCATGAAGTCCAACAGGAAGATCATCTTCTATCTCGTGCTGTCTGCTGCGATCCTGGCTCTTGGTGCCGGACTTTTCTACACAGTGAGCATCAGAAGGCAGATCAGGACCTTCGACTATATGAAGGACGAACAGGACTATGCCGAGATAACGCTGAGCAGTACCGGGAAAAATGTGATCATAATAATGGCTGACAGGGCCCAGGGATATCTCCTGCCATATATCTTCAACGATATCGACGGGCTTTATGAGAGTTTTGACGGATTTACTTATTATCCAAATACGCTTTCCTTTGGTGCCCATACCAATTTCGGAGCACCGGCGCTTTTCGGAGGATATGAATATATGCCTGATGCCATGAACTCCAGAGCGGATGAGACCATTGCCTCAAAACATGACGAAGCTCTTAAGGTGCTCCCCGTGCTCTTCTATGAAGACGGATATAAGGTCACCTTATGTGATCTCCCATATGCCGGTTATCAGGAGGTTCCGGATCTTTCCATCTTCGATGAATATCCTGAGATGGAAACATATGTAACCATCGGAAGTTATAATGAGCTCAAGGAGGAGGAAGTAGCCGAGAATAATACCATCCTTCAGAGGAACATCTTCTGCTATGCTCTCTTCAGGATCATGCCCATACCGCTCCACGGCATCTTCTACGACAATGCCCATTATAATTCTCCGGACTATAAGAATGACTGGAACTTTATCCCCAGGTATTTTGTGGATGGATCCGGAGTGACGGGATATGATACGGAATTTCTTGATTCTTATTCCGCTCTGGATAACCTTCCGGAGATGACGGTAATTACCGATGATGATCCCGGTGCGTTTGTCGAGCTGCAGAACGCAACGCCTCATGCCACGGCCATCCTTTCGGAGCCGGATTATGTTTCACTGTACCAGGTGGATAACTCCGAATATGATCAGGCGCATATGGACAGGTTTACCGTGGACGGAGTAACTCTTCAGATGGAAGACTACCGCCAGTATTCCAGCTATGAGGTAAATGTCGCATGCTATATCAAGCTGGCTGAGTGGTTTGACTATCTCCGGGAGCAGGGGGTATATGACAATACAAGGATAATAATCGTGGCAGACCACGGATTTGATTTTGAGATGCTGCCTTCGTGGGCGGACGGTGAGTTCTCGGCTGAGTATTATAATCCCGTTCTCCTGGTAAAGGATTTTGATGCTTCAGGGTTTACGGAGTCGGATGAGTTCATGACAAATGCTGATACGCCTACCCTCGCTCTTTCCGGACTTATCGAAGATCCGGTCAATCCCTTTACAGGAAATCCCATAAACAGCGATCCCAAATATGAGGGCGACCTGCTGGTGCTCACGTCCCATGAGTTCTATATTTCCAGGAACAACGGGACCACCTTTATGCCCGGTCCGTGGTACACTGTCCACGATGATATAAGAGAAATAGATAACTGGGAGTATGTAGGAGAATGGTAAGAGATATTTTGAGCCTGATATATGAACTGATCATAGGACCTCTGGTCCTCCTGTTCGAGTTCGTCTTTAATGTTTCATATGATGCGGTGAAGAACCCCGGGATCTGTATCATCATCTTAAGTATCGTCATGAACCTTCTGGCGCTCCCTCTGTACAGAAGAGCGGATGTGATGCAGAAGAAGGCCGCCGATAAGATGAAGGAGATACAGCCCTGGCAGGACCGTATCAGAAAGACCTTCAAGGGCGATGAGCGCTTCATGATGCTCCAGGCCTATAACAGGGAAGTGGGGGTAAAGCCCTCCGATGCCCTGAAGGGATCAGTATCCCTTCTATTGGAGATACCTTTCTTCATCGCCGCCTTCAGGATGATCTCATCCCTGGCACTCCTCAACGGCAAGTCCTTTGGACCCATCAGGGACCTGGGTGCCCCCGACGGGCTCCTGGTCATCGGATCTCTTGCCATAAACGTTCTTCCCATCCTGATGACAGCTATCAATCTCGTATCCAGCAGCATCTATCTCAAGGGTTCTGACGTAAAGGGAAAGGTACAGCTCTACGGTATCGCAGCCATCTTCCTGGTGCTCCTTTATAACTCCCCTGCGGGCCTGGTCTTCTACTGGACCTGCAACAATATATTCTCTCTCATAAAGAACCTGATCCCCTTTGACAAACTTCCCAGGCTCCGTCTTAAGGATATTAAGGACGATCCTGTGGAAAAGAAGATCTTCCTTCTTTCGGGAATATATATATCTGTCCTTCTGGGAATGGTGATCCCTGCGGCTGTGGTCAAGGCATCCACTGCTGAATTCGTGAATATGTATCACATGATAAATCCCTCATATTATTTCCTCTGGTCCATGGCTCTTTCACTGGGTGTCTTCGTGCTGTGGTTCGGAGTGTTCTATTCCCTGAGCTCAGGCCTGGGGAAAAAGGTTATGTCCGCCGTCTCTGTGGTACTCGTTATCCTGTTTACTACAGACTACTTCCTTTTCGGAAGGGAGTACGGTGTCATGAACGCATCCCTTTACTACCATTACGCTGATATGAACTACAGGATGTTCCTTACGGTGGGTATCTCAATGGTACTCTTCGTTATCCTTATCGTCCTGGGTATGAAGCGCTATATCTGGAAATACGTTCCCTATATCCTTACTGTTGCCCTTTTGAGCGTCTTCGTCCTGGGAGTGACAAATGTTGCCAAGATCAACAAGAGATACGGAGAACTTACATATATATCAAACCAGCTGGATTATGCGGAGCTCAAGCTGTCCAGGACAGGACAGAATGTCGTGGTCATCATGCTGGACAGAGCTCCCGGATTCTTCCTGCCTTACTGCTTCAATGAAAGGCCCGAGCTCGCCGAGAGCTTTGACGGCTTCACCTTCTACGAGAATACAGTCTCCTTCGGTGCCCATACGAATATCGCAGCCCCTGCTGTTTTCGGAGGCTATGAATATACACCTTCATCTATGAATGAAAGGGAGGATGTGCTCCTTGTGGATAAGCACAACGAATCCCTTAAGCTCATGCCTGTCCTCTTCAGCGAGAACGGATATGATGTAACAGTATGTGATCCTTCCTACGCAAACTACAAGGAGATCCCGGATCTTTCCATCTATGACGATTATCCGGATATCGATACATATATCACCTACGGAAGATATGATCCCCTCATGGAGGATGAATATGAGGAGTGCAATAATACCTGGAAGAGGAACTTCTTCTGCTATTCCTTCTTCAGGGTAATGCCGCCCTTCCTTCACGAGCTCTTCTATGACGGAGGCCACTATAATCTTCCGGACTTCTATAACGACTACAAGTTCACTCCCATCTGCTCCATGAACGGAGACAAGTCCAAGGGATATGTTTCAGCTACCCTCAGGGGTTATTATGCCATGGATAACCTTACGGAGATGACTACGCTTTCCGATTCCTCCAACGGCGGCTTCGTCATGTTCGTTGCATACGGCGCCCACGATCCCGCCATCCTCAAGGAGCCTGAATATGAGCCCCAGTTCTATATCGACAATGTGGAATATGATGCCCAGCATCAGGACAGGTTTGAAGGCCTTGATATAAACGGCTACTGGTCCCTGGGATCCTATCAGATCAATATGGCATCCTATATCATGCTGGGAGACTGGTTCGACTATCTCCGTGAGCAGGGAGTCTATGACAATACCAGGATCATAATCGTGGCGGACCATGGATGTGACCTGGGAGTAGTCCCCGGAATGAGAAACGGTGATTTCAATGCGGAGTACTATAATCCCGTGCTCCTGTATAAGGATTTCGATGCCCACGGTTTTACGGTATCCGATGAGCTTATGACAAATGCGGATACTCCCACACTGGCACTTAACGGCATCATCGAAGATCCGGTAAATCCCTTTACCGGAAATCCCGTAAGCAATGAGCAGAAGTCCGATCTTCCTCTTCTTATTTCGGATTCCCATTCCTTTGATATCGAATACAATAACGGGACCACCTTTGATCCTGCTGGCTGGTATAACTTCCAGGGAGATGTCCTGGATCTTGAAAGCTGGGAGTATGCCGGAGAATGGTAACTTCCATCCCTGACATGATCTACCAGATCATCATAGGACCTCTGACCCTCCTGTTCGAGTTTATCTTCTCGATCTCCTACAAGCTGGTGGGAGATCCCGGGATATGCATCATAATCCTGAGCATCATCATGAACCTTCTGGCACTGCCGCTCTACAGAAGGGCAGATAAGATACAGAAGGCGGAGAAGGCAAAAGAGGATGAACTGGGCTACGGTCTGGATCATATCAAAAAGACCTTTAACGGTGACGAGAGGTTCCTTATCCTTCAGACATACTACAGACAGAATGATTACAGTCCTGTCCATGTGCTGAAGGGATCGGTATCCCTTTTCCTTCAGATCCCGTTCTTCATAGCGGCATATAAGATGCTTTCGGGACTGTCCCTTCTTTCGGGAAGGAGCTTCGGCCCCATAAGTGATCTTGGAGCGCCTGACGGACTTATCGTTATCGGCTCCCTGAGCATCAATCTCCTGCCCATACTCATGACGGCAATAAACCTCATATCGAGTACTGTCTATCTGAAGGGTTCCGGTCTTAAGGGGAAACTTCAGCTCTATGGCGTTGCGGCCATCTTCCTGGTGCTCCTTTATAACTCACCTTCGGGTCTGGTGTTTTACTGGACCTGCAACAACCTGTTCTCCCTTCTGAAGAATATCATCCCTCTGGATAGGATCTTTAAGAAAAAAGAGGATGATCTTATACTCGGGACAAAAGAGAGGATCTCCTTTATCTTCTGCTGCATCTACTGCTGTCTTTTCACGGGACTTCATATACCTTCGCAGGTACTTTCGTCCTCCGTTTCCGAATTCGTGGATATGTACGATATGAAAGATCCTTCGGTCTATCTGTGGTGGTCCTTAGCCCTTGCCATTGGAGTTTTCTTTTTCTGGCCCTTAGTAGTCTTCTGCCTTTCCTCCGGAAGGGTAAGAAGATGGCTGTGCCTTTTCTCCGTGATAGGGGCAGTGCTCTTTACGGCGGACTATTACTTTTTCGGAAAGGAATACGGGACCATGTCATCGGCCCTTACGTTCTATATCGCCGAGATGGATTCGATGCTATATCTGATCCTTGGCATGACTGTCCTCCTTCTTATCTCAGTAGTCGTTATCGCCTTTGGTAAATACATCCTGAAGATCGTTCCTTATCTTTCTTTTTCGGCGATACTCATCGTGTCTGTCTTCTCTTTTATAAACCTGGGAAAGATCAGTACTTCCTACGATGGTATGAGCTATATCAGTGACCAGCTCTCATATGCCGAACTGGAACTGGACAGGGAAGGGAAGAA
>CACXGG010000188.1 GCA_902767145.1 Oscillospiraceae bacterium
AAATATATAATTATCAAAGATTGAAAATATTAAGGAGAGATACTATGGCAAAGATCGATAACCTTTCAAAGTATGAGGAGAACGAGCCCATTATCTGGAAAGACAGAAAGCGCATCCTTGGCATGCCTATCTCTTTCACAAGATACAGTTTTGACCACAATAAGTTCTACACAAAGATAGGACTTTTCAACTTAACATCCGATTCACTCCTTCTCTACAGAGTACTGGATATCAAGCTTACAAGGTCGTTCTGGCAGAGGATCTTCGGTGTTGGAACAATTACACTGGTATCAGCCGATCAGTCCACACCCAGTCTTACAGTCAAGAATATCAAGGATTCCGAGCGTGTAAGAAATGTCCTCAGCAAGATAGTCGAAGACGAGAGAGATGAGAAGAGAGTCCTCGGTAAAGAAATGTTTGGTGCTGCAGGTGCCTTTGACATGGAGGGCGTTGAGCATCCCATTGATACCATTTGAGTGAGGATTTTTTGTGGAGACCAGACTGGACAGATACAAAGGAGTCAGGGAAAACAAGATCGATCAGCTGCGTAAGCTCATCGATGAGTCTGATAACATCGTTTTTCTTGGCGGTGCCGGTGTCTCTACAGAGAGTGGTATCCCGGATTTCCGAAGCGGTGACGGTATCTATAACCAGGACAGCGGACTGTCCTACAGAGCTGTAGATGTCATCTCCCATTCCTTCTTCATGGAGCATCCTGCTGAGTTCTATGACTTCTATAAGAGAAAGCTCCTTTATCCCGATGCCAAGCCCAATAAGGCCCACTATGCTCTTGCAAGACTTGAGCGTCAGGGCAAGCTCATGGCCATCATCACCCAGAATATCGACCGCCTCCACCAGGATGCGGGTTCAAAGAATACAATAGAGCTCCACGGTTCCGTTTTCAGGAACTACTGCATGGACTGCGGCAAGAAGTTTAAGCTTGATTATATCGTTGACCACGCTGATGTTCCCAGATGTGACAAGTGCGGCGGTATCGTAAGACCCGGGATCACCTTATATGAGGAGAACCTGGAGCATGACAAGGTGGACGCTGCCATCAAGGCCCTTAAGAAGTGCGATCTTCTCATTATCGGCGGTACATCACTTACAGTTTATCCCGCTGCTACTTTCTCACAGTTCGTAAAGCACGACAGGATCGTTATCATCAATAAGAGCTCCACATATCTCGATCTTTCAGCTATGCTCACTATCCATGACAGTATCGGCTATGTCCTCGATTCTGCCATCCCCAAGAGAAGGAGCCCCGAGCAGCTTGAGCATGCGAGAAAAGTCGCTGCCAAGAGGGAGGCTGCAAAGAAGAGAAAAGCCACCATGGAGGCAAAAAAGGAAAAGGAAGGATAATACGTGACAGCGGATATCTCTTTTTACGAAAAAAGATCCGGAGAGATCGCGGATCTGATCGTAGTCAAGGAAAAGGCCGACCGCAGAATGAGTGCTCTGCGGCTTATTTTTTTCCTTATATCGGCAGCACTCCTGGTATGCGGATTTGTCTTTGGAAGGAACGTGATAATCTTCGTTCTTTCGGGTATCGTTTTTGCCGGTTTTATCGCCCTTTGTATCCTTCACGGGAAGATAAAGTATGAGCTCACTTTTCTTCAGACTAAAAAGGAAGTGACCGAGCTTTACCTTGCCAGGATCTACGGTGATTTTGAGGTGCTGAAGGATAAGGGTGAAGAATTTTCCGACAATAAGCATGACTATGCCACAGACCTGGATCTTTTTGGTGAAAGGTCTCTTTTTGCCCTCTATAACATCTCCGAGACAGGCTATGGAAGGAATATGTTCTCCAGGTTCCTTAAGGGAAAGGATGATATCCCCGGAAACGCACCGGATATGGTGAAGGACCTTCTTTCAAGGAAGGACCTTCTCATCGATTATCAGACCACTTCTAAGATCCTGAAGATGGATAAGTATAAAAATGCCCTGGCTGACTTTTCGGACAGGAAAAAGGATATAGGCAGTAAGAAGCGCCTGCTCTACAAAGTGCTTCCATGCCTTTGGATCGTGCCTCTGGTCATGTTCTTCATGGGACTTGATATCGCAGGTGCCGTGGCCTCCGTTGTGCTCCTTATAGACCTTGTGGTATGGGGACTTATCTCAGCTGAATATAAAGAGGACCTTTCCAGGACCATCTGGATATCAGAACATGCAGAGGCCCTCACTAAGTTATATGAACTTCTCGAAAAGGAGGAGTTCAGTGACAGTGCCCTTAAGGAGCTTGTATCCAAAGGCGCTCCTGAAGGGAAGAAGGTATCAGATTACTTAAGGGAGATCTCAGGGGCATGTAATCTCTGCTCTTTAAGATCCCAGCCCATCTTTGCCCTTATACTGAACTCTGTCTTTCCCTTTGATCTTTTCTGTGCAGACAGGATCTTCGGGATGGCTGTGAGATATGGCGATAATTATAAAGAGTCTTCCGCTGCACTTCCCATCGTCGAAGCACTTATGTGCGCAGCTGTTCCCGGACTCGTCTCAAAAAGCAGTGCCTTCCCGGAATTCGTGGAGGATACAGGTGATATCTCAGATCAGGCTTATTTCAAGGGTGAGGATATATGCCATCCTCTGCTGGATCCCTCCAAGTGCGTTTCAAATTCCATAGAACTCTCTGGAAATACAGCACTTATCACAGGTTCCAATATGTCGGGTAAGACGACTCTTATAAGGACCGTAGGCGTATCCTGTGTCCTTGCATATATGGGCTCTCCTGTACCGTGCACATCTGTCAGGATGGGCAGGATGAAGATCGTCAGCTCCATGAGGATCGTTGACAGTATAGAGGAGAATATGAGTACCTTTAAGGCTGAGCTTGTCAGGATCGGAAGGATCATTGAAGTCTCAAGGGAGAACAGGCCCATGCTCTTTCTTATCGATGAGATCTTCAGGGGTACAAACTCCAAGGACAGGACTGACGGAGCCATGAAGGTACTGGAGATTTTGGATAAATCATATATAACAGGTCTTATGACTACCCATGATTATGAGCTATGTGACAAAGTTTCCGAAAGTTTGAAATCGATTGTTTATTATCATTTTTCCGAGAAGTATAATGACAACAGCATTTTATTTGATTATAAGCTCCACCAGGGCATCTCGCATGAGTCCAATGCCGCATTCCTTATGAAGCTGGTGGGGATAGGATAAGGGGGATTTATGAGATCTTTTATCGAAAAGACCGATTTCTTTGGAGGCAACGACCCTGAAGCACTTGTGGCTGAGTTCGGCTCTCCGCTCTATGTCTATAACGAGGACATCTTAAGACAGTCCATGAGGACTCTGAAGAATATAATCACGAAGTATCCTTATACGGCTAACTTCTCCATGAAGGCCAACTCCAATCTTACTATCCTTAAGATGGCTCTTGAGGAAGGCCTCAACTGTGATGCCATGAGTGAAGGAGAGATAAGGCTCCTGTTCAAGGCAGGTTTCCCCGCTGACAGGATCTTCTATGTTCCCAATAACGTAAGCGCCGAGGAGCTGGGATATGCCCTTGAGCATGATGTTATCACCAGCCTTGACAGTATCGACCAGCTGGAGTCCTTCGGTAAGATCAACAGAGGCGGAAGATGTGCCGTCCGTTTAAATCCCGGAGTAGGCGCAGGCCATCATGAGAAGGTCATCACAGCAGGTAAGAATACAAAGTTTGCCATTACTGACGATCAACTTGATGAGATGTTCGAGACAGCAAAGAAGTATGATCTTAAGATCGTAGGTATCAACCAGCATATCGGTTCACTTTTCATGGAACCCGAACCTTATCTCAAGGCTGTAAGGAATATCCTTCATATGGCCGAGAGATTCGACCATCTTGAGTTCATCGATTTCGGCGGCGGCTTCGGAGTGCCTTACCACAAGGTTTCCGAGGATGAGCAGCCCTTCGATTTCGATCTTCTCTCCACAGAACTGGAGAAGATCCTTGACGAGTTTACACAGAAGGTGGGATATGTCCCTCTCTTCAAGTCTGAGCCCGGCAGATATACAGCCTGCGAAGGCGGCGTTCTCCTGGGAAGGGTACATGCCGTAAAGACAAATGCAGGAAAGAAGTTTGCAGGTACCGACATCGGAATGAATATCCTTGTCCGTCCCTCACTCTACGGTTCCTGGCATGATATCGAAGTCTTAAGGGACGGAAAGCCTGTCTATGAAGGTGACAGGGAGACCGTTACGGTAACCGGAAATATCTGTGAGTCAGGTGACATCATCGCCAAGGAAAGGGATCTTCCCGTCATCAAGACAGGTGATCTTGTCTGTGCTCTCGATGCAGGTTCCTACGGCTATGCCATGGCCTCAAACTACAACCAGAGACTCCGTCCTGCAGAGATCCTCATAACAAGCGATAAGAAGGTAAAACTCATCAGAAAGAGGGATACATACGAGGAAATGTTTAAATGTTTTGACATTTAAGCCGTATTTCTTGAAAAATCTCACTCATTTTTGCCACATTTTGTTCAAAATTCATTGTGCTGTATTTCTTTTTATAATAAAATAAATTGAATATGGCACTTGAAGCATTGAGAAATTATAAGTCCCTGATCGTGGACTATTCCATCATCCGTGAGGCGGGAGGAACTGCTCTTTTCAGCGAGTTCCTCGACATCGTTGTGTCCTGCTCCATGGACATATATGTCAGCAAGTCATTTAAGCTTTTACACTACTGTGTTATCCATCAGGCTGACACGAAGAATGCTGCTGCATCAAATGCCATGAAGGACCTTTGCGGACTTCTGCTTCCCGAAAGAAAGCTTCATTCCGTCCAGTGTCTCGAGACTAATGATTTTGTCAGGAGTACTGCAGATATTCCCGACAGCTGTTTTGTAACTACAGCCAATTCCATCTTCACCAAGAGGATCCTGGAGAAGAGACCTGAGTTCCATAATGATATCTGCATCATCGGTGCCAAGAGTATCAATGTCTATCACGGACTTAATGACCTTATCCTCAATATGCCCCAGGTCAGGATCAGTCCTCTGGCAAGCGTTAATAAATATCTGGATGCTTCAGTATTCTGTAACGTAGGTGATACTGTCCTTACAGGAGACCAGAGAAAGCTCACTCTCACAAAGAGGGTAAGCAGCGGTGCAGAGGGAATGGTATTTACAACAGACGATCCCAAGCTGGTAGCCAAGATCTATCACAAGGGTGTCATCACACCCCTGCGCTGGAGCAAGCTCACCAAGATGGTATCTATGGGTATCAAGAGCGTAGGCATCTGCTGGCCCCGTGATCTTATCTTCTACAGGGGAGTTCCCGTGGGGTATACCATGATCCTCGGTAAGGGCAAGACACTGGGCAATGTCTTTGACGGTCCCGATGCAATGATGAACAACTTCCCCAAGTGGACCAGGGTCGATATCACCACTACTCTCTGTGACCTTCTGGAGAAGTATCTATACCTTCATATGCACAACATCATCGCAGGTGATATCCAGCTTAAGAATGCTCTTATCTTCTCTGCGAATTCCCTTTATCTCATCGATATGGATTCCGTCCAGGTGGATGACATGCCCTGTCCGGTAGGAACTGAGGAGTTCACGGATCCCAGGCTCTGGGGCCAGAACTTCAGCGGATTCCTGAGAAAGCTGGGAGATGAGGATTATTCCATCGCCATGCTGGTATTCTCCATCCTTTTCTGCGGACTTCATCCCTATGCTACAAGGCTGGGTAAGGAGACCCTGAGGGAGGAGATAGTCGAGAAGAACTTCCCCTATGATCTTCAGAATGCTTCTGAGGAGCATATCCCCAAGGGCGGATATAACTACATCTGGCAGTACCTTCCAGAGAATATCAGGAACATGCTCTATAACGTTTTCAAGAACGGTGCCTCCTATGAGGCAGTGGAATGGTATGATGCTGTCCTTTCATATAAGGAAGCACTTACAAGCAGGAATATGGAAGATGAGGAAGCTTATAAGATCTTCCCGAAGATGGAATATCATCAGACGGCAGAAGCAGCTCCTGCCGAGGAAGCTCCCGCAAGACCCATGTTCAAGACGAGATTTCAGGGACTCAACGACCCTAATATATACAGCGGCGGTCTGGGAGACCAGAACAGCAGACCCGTAAATCCCCATAAGTATCCGGGACCTTTCGTCCCCAAGGAGGACACGGGATTTGATAATCCGCCCACTTCGCCATTTGCACCGCCGGTATCTCCTTTTGCCGCACCTTCCGAAAGGCCACAGGCGACGGCTGAACCGGAAGACAACAGTGGTGACGACAGCGGTAACGGTGTATTTAAGAAATTCAAGAAAGGCCTTTTTGGCTGATAAGGGAGGAAATGAAAAATGGCTGATAATTTCAGTGCTTCAGATTTCGGTAACAGTACCAAGAGACGACTTCCCATCTGTTTTTGTCTCGATACATCCGGTTCCATGATGGGTGATCCCATCAGGCAGCTCAACATGGGACTTTCGAACTTTATCGCATCCATCAAGGCTAATGATGATACAAGATCTGCTACGGATATCGCCATCATCACCTTCGGTTCTTCCGTAGAGATCGTAATGCCCTTCGGTAAGATCAAGGATGAGGGACTTCCCGAGATCTCAGCATCCACCACCATGACCCCCATCGGTGAGGGTATCCTTACTGCACTGGAGCTCCTTAATGCCCGTAAGGAAGGATATAAGGAGATGGGTATCAAGTATTACCAGCCCTGGCTGGTAGTCATCACCGACGGTGCTCCCCAGGGTCCCAATGCCATGGCCAACATGAGACTTGCCATCCAGGCATGTAATGAACTGGAGAAGGATGACAAGCTGGTCATCTTCAATATCGGTGTAGGAAACAGCGTTGATTTCGATATATTAAAGCAGCTCTCAGTAAAGAGGGAAGAGCCCATCTCCGTAACATCGGGAGATTTCGGAAAGCTCTTTGAATTCCTGGGTTCCTCCTCATCTTCAGTCGTATCCTCCGGTATGAGCGATGATGCTCTTTACAACATCAACACCGAGCCCGAGGGCGAGTCAGTTGAAGTCGACGATTTCTTTAAGTATATGGAAGAATAACAGGAACAGAAGGTATATATGCCGGATATTAAAACAGCAGCAGTCACCATAATCGGACAGAAGCACAGGCAGCGCGGGATCCCCTGTGAGGATTCATCCTGCACTCTTTCCAGAAATGGTGTAGATGTAGTCGTCGTTGCAGACGGCGCAGGCTCAAAGCAGTATACACATGCAAGATACGGTTCCGCAGCAGCGGTAAGGACTATCTCCGAGCTTCTTGCAGACCACTTTGATGCAATATATAACGAGAACAGGGAGGCGGCTGTAAGGAGCCTTATCATCGCCTCCATCACCATAGCTTTTGCGGATCTTGTAAAGGAGCATAAGCTGGATTCCATGGAGAGGCTTTCCTGTACGCTTCTCTTCTGTGCCGTAAAGGACAGAAGGATGATCGCAGGCCACATAGGTGACGGTCTTATCGTAAGGGTATCTCCTTCAGGAGTCAGTCCTCTTACAATGCCCCAGAACGGAACTAATGCTTCCTCCACATATTTTGTAACTGCTCCCCATGCGGCAGATTATTTAAGGCTCATAAAGACCACCACAGATGATATCCACGCCATCGCCATCATGACCGACGGTGTCCAGGATTCCGTCTACGATGAGAATAACGGACTTGTAAAGCCGGTTGTGGCCAGGATGGTAGAGACCTTATCCTTCGGTAAGGAAAAGAGTGAGACAGAGATAAAGGCTATACTTGAAAAGTATATAGTAGGTGCCAGCAACAACAGCGACGACGCTTCCTTCGGTGCTCTTTATATCGATAAGACAAAGGGCCCTGATGCCAAGTCGCTTCCCACAGGAGCCGATGCTTTCCCCAGAAACTCCGAGACGTTCAAGGACCTTCAGAACCTTATGCTCCCGGATGTAAAGAAAGCCAGGAACATACTCATAGAGGCCAAGGCCAATACTCCTGTCGGAAAGAATGAGGATGAGGAACATCCCACAAGGAAGAATGCCGAGAACGAGAAGGCAGCTTCCGTCACACCCGATAAGATCAAAAAAGTAACATCATCAACGAAACGTACATCTTATCTTGTATATGGTTTGGCAATTCTGGAATTTATTGCGATAATAATCTTACTGGTTAAGATCTTTTTCTTGAAATAAAGGAGGGGACTTATGAATTCAGACGAAAAGAAATATGAAGTACTTCCCGGCGTACAGACACCGGACATGAAAACTATAGTTGCAGCCGCATCGGATTTCACAGTATCCGGTGTTGACGATGTGGATGTTAAGAGGATCGAAGAGATCGTTCCTGCCAAGGATGCCATCAGGGCAGCCACCAACGCTGATGCCACTGAGCTTCAGGCTCTCGGCAACAAGGTTGCTGAAGAGGAGCAGAGAGCTTCCGAAGAGAGTAAGAAGAGAATGGCAGCCATCAAGAACCAGGCTGTATCTGCTCCTGAATCCATTTCCTCCCTTAAGCAGAAGGCAAGCACCATAGCAAGCGAAGAGCGTAAGGAAGCCATCGCCAAGGAGCAGGAGGAGCAGAAGGCTAAGCAGGCTGAGGAAGAGGCTAAGCAGGCTGCAAGAGAAGAGAGAAGACAGAAGCAGCAGCAGGCTCTCGAGGAAAGCCTTGCCAGAAAGGCAAAAGAAGCAGAGAAGAAGGCTGCCGAAGAGGAAGCTAAGAGATCTGCCGAAAAGGCTGAGGAAGATGCAAAGCAGGCTGAAGAGAAGAAAAAAGCCAAGGAAGAAGCTCTTGCCAAGGTCAACAGCGCCAATAAGGGATCTGCCCAGGACGACGAATATAAGGCATGGGTCAAGGCCAAGAAAGAAGCTGCCATCAAGGAACAGCAGGAGAAGCAGGCAAAAGCCGGCGAAGCTGCCAAGAAGGCAGAGGAAGCTCCCAAGGAAGAGCCTGCACAGGAAGAGGCTCCCAAAGTAGAAGAGCCCAAGCCGGCGCCGGCACCGGCACCGAATCCTTCTTCAAGCGAAGGAGAAAAGGGCGGCATAGCATCTGACGATGAGACTATGGATGACTTCAGTGAATTCCTCTGATCAATGTAAGATCAAAGCAAGAACTATATAAACGATATCAATAACAAGGGCAGCTGACACGATCACTGCCCATGTTTTTTTCACGCTCAATCCCTTGCGCTTCTTAAGGTGATCGTGGATAGGCGTAGTTACGTTCTTTAAGATGATGACCTTCTTCTTTGTAAGCCTTCCGATGGTGATCTTAAGGATGGAAAGACCGCCGTCGAAAAGGAAGGGAAGACAGATCACCAGATATGCAAAAGGTATCTTCAGATACATGGAATAGATGGCTATGAAAAATCCCAGGGCCCTGGAACCTGCGTCGCCCATAAGGACCTTACTGGGGTTGAAGTTGAAGATGAGATATGCCAGAAGGGCAGATATAAGGATAAGGCCTCTCAGAAGACCGTGTTCGGTAAGAGTACCGTTTATCACTGCAACGATGATAAAAGTGATGATGCTCAATATGGTAAGGGTACCTGAAAGACCGTCCACGCCGTCAGTTGCATTTGTGGCATTTACCGCAACTACTATGAGCATGACTGCAAGACAGAAGAAGATGGGTGCGGAGATGAAAAGTGACTGGCCCGTAAGACCGATCTTTACTTCTGTTCCGTAAGCGACTACGAATACTGCGGCACCGATACCTGCCACAAGAAAGTCCAGGGCGCCCTTTATGTATTCACCCCAGGGCTCGTCGGATCTGTCGTCCAGAAAGCCGAAGATCATGGAGAGAAGCACCAGGAGCATCAGGAAAAGACAGCCTGAACCGCCGAAAGTGAATATAAGGGATACGATCACCGTTACCGTTATAAAGTAGATACCCACTCCGGTGGGCTTTCCTATATTGACCTCGCTTCCTGCGGCATAGAGACGGCCTCTGTCGTGGCCGAGAAGCTTTTTGCCGAAGGGAAGAAAACGCATACACAGAAAGACCGCAATAAAGGAAACTGCACATGCTGCTATTGATATTACCGTATTACCCATATATGATCCTGACTCTCCTCACTAATAAAATATTATAATACAAATATGCGTTCAGATTTGATATAATTTTTGTCGTTAAATATATAAAAATAATGGCCGGGAGGCAGAAAATGGACTATAAAACATACATATCCGGAAAACTTTCACAGATAACGGATATACCCGCAGAAGAGATATATAAGCTTATCGAGGTACCCCCCAAGCAGGATATGGGTGATTTCGCATTCCCCTGTTTTACTCTTGCAAAGACCATGAGGAAGGCACCTCCCATGATCGCCAAGGATATCCTCGAAAATGAGATCATAAGCGGAGACCAGGTCTTTAAGGCTGTATGCGTCGGACCCTATGTAAACTTCTACCTGAACAGGGAAGGCCTTGCATATGATGTAGTCTCCAGGATCAATGAGGCAGGAGAAGCTTACGGATGCAGTGATATGGGCCAGGGAAAGAATATCATCGTTGAGTATTCATCTCCCAATATCGCCAAGCCCTTCCACGTAGGACATGCCTTTACCACTGTCCTTGGAAATTCCCTTTCCAGGATCTACAAAAAGCTGGGCTACAACGTTATAAGAATGAACCACCTGGGTGACTACGGTACCCAGTTCGGTAAGCTCATCACGGCATACAGGCTCTGGGGCGACGAAGCTGCCCTTAACGAAGATCCCATCAAGGAGCTTCTCAGGATCTATGTAAAGTTCCATGAGGAGGAGAAGAACGATCCCACACTTACAGATTCCGCCAGGGATAACTTCAGAAAGCTGGAGGAGGGATCCCCCGAGGAGTATGAGCTCTGGAAGAAGTTCAGGGATATGTCTCTTGTTGTTTTCGAGAAGCTCTACAAGAGGATGGGTGTCGAGTTCGATAACTATAACGGTGAGTCCTTCTACAGCGACAAGATCCCTGCAGTAGTCGAAGACCTTAAGTCCAAGGGACTTCTCGTGGAGAGCGAGGGTGCCCAGGTAGTAGACCTTGAGGAGTACGGACTTCCTCCGTGCATCATCCTCAAGAGCGACGGAACTACCATCTATGCTTCCAGGGATATCGCTGCCGTTCTCTACAGGTATAATGAATATAAATTCGACAAGAATATCTATGTAGTAGGTTCTCCCCAGGCACTTCACTTCAGACAGGTATTCTCTGTCCTTAAGAAGGCCGGATATGATTTTGCAGATGACTGTGTCCATGTGGGATTCGGTCTCGTAAAGTTCAAGGATATGAAGTTCTCCACAAGAGACGGTAATATCGTTCTTCTTGAGGACCTTCTCAATGAGGCTGTAGCCAAGACCCGTGAAGTCATCGTGGAGAATGCAAAGACAAGAGGAACAGACATGAGCGAGGAGGAGATCGACGATATCGCCGAGAAGGTGGGTATCGGATCTGTCATCTATACTTATGTGAAGTCCGGAAGGGAAAGGGATATCGTATTCTCCTGGGAGGAGATGCTGGACTTTGAAGGCGATACCGCTCCCTATCTCATCTATACATATGCCAGGACAAGATCCATCCTTCGAAAAGCAGCAGACCAGGGCTTTGTGCCTTCCGATGAGGAGACTGTCCTTTCAAAGCTCACTTCAGATGAAGAATATTCAGTCATCAAGTCCCTGGCTGACTTTGAGGATGCCGTCAAGAAGGCTGCAGCTTCAAATGAGCCCTTCATGATCTCAAGGCAGATCGCGCTTATCGCCAGGAACTTCAACCGTTTCTACAATAATTCCAGGATCCTGGGAGATGAGGACAGCGATATGATCAAGGCAAGGCTCGCTCTCTGTGAGGCAGTCTGCAACACCATCAAGTCAGGACTTGACCTTCTTGGAATTGCCGTAGTCGAGAGGATGTGATCACATGACCGAATCAGTCCTCGGAAGCATGCCGGATTTCAAGAATATAAAGTACAGCCGTCCTGATATAGATGCTTTCACCGAGCTCATCAAGGAGCTCAGGCTGAAGCTCATGACATGTCAGGATGTGGATCAGGCATCTGAATATATCTTTAAGTATGAGAAGGAACTGGCGTCCTTTGACACCCAGTATGCACTCTGCAATATCCTTCACGACCTTGACACATCTGATGATTTCTATACTGATGAGCTGGAGTTCTTTGACGAGGCTTTTGCCACTGTCAGCGAGCTCTGTGCCGCGCTTCTTACCAGCATGATCAACTGCCCCTGTGCAGATGACCTGAAGGCCAAGTACGGGGATATGATCTTCAGGAAGGCCGTCAACCAGAAGGAGACTGTCTCCAATGAGATCATCGACGAGCTGGTAAAGGAATCATCCCTTGAAAATGACTATTCCCAGATCCAGTCTGAGGCTGAGATCGAATTTGAGGGACAGACCCTTAATCTGAGCCTTTTATCCCCCTATCTCGAGTCCACTGACAGGAAGGTGAGAAAGAAGGCCCACAAGGCCCTTGATGCTTACTATATGAGCAAGAAGGAGACCTTCGACAAGATCTATGACGATCTTGTAAAGGTCAGGACTTCAGCTGCCCTGAAGCTGGGTTATAACAGCTTTACCGAACTCGGCTATAAGAGGATGGAGAGATATGACTACACCAGGGAGGATGTTAAGGCCTTCCGCGATGCAGTGGTCAGATATATCGTTCCTATTACCACACAGATAAGAAAGCTCCAGCAGGAGAGGCTCGATCTGGAAGATCTTATGTTCTACGATCTGCCCTGTCTTTTTAAGAAGGGAAATCCCGTTCCCATCGTTCCCGGAGAGGGCTACGAGAGGGTGGCAGGCGATTTCTTCAGAAAGATCTTCGGCGTTGATCCCAGTTTCTTTGACGTGCTCTCAGAACATGGATTTACGGACCTTCTTTCGAGAAAGAACAAGTCCACCGGCGGATACTGCATGTATCTTGAGGATTATGCCATCCCGTTTATCTTTATGAACGGCAACGGTACTGCAGATGATGTGGCTACTGTTGTCCATGAGGGAGGCCATGCCTATGCAGCCATCCAGAGTGCGGAGGTTTCTCCCTTTGTGGAATGTCTTTCACCGACACTTGAGACATGTGAGATCCATTCCACATCCATGGAGTTCCTTTCCTATCCTTATATGGATATGTTCTACGGCGACAAGGCCGAGCAGTACAGGGAACTTCATATGACCCAGGGACTTCTTTTCCTGCCCTACGGCTGTATGGTGGATGAGTTCCAGCACATCATCTATGACGATCCGGATCTTACTCCGGACGAAAGACATAAGGTTTGGCATGATCTTGAGCTCAAGTACCAGCCCTTTATCAATTATGATAATGACCATCCCTTCCACGCCATGGGAGGTGCCTGGATGAAAAAGGATCATATCTTTACCACACCTTTCTACTATATCGATTACTGTCTCGCCCATATGTGCGCACTGCAGCTCTGGGACGAGTCCAGGACCGATATGAAGTCTGCTCTTGATAAGTACAACAGGCTCTGTGCCTCCGGCGGTACTGATACTTTCCTGAAGCTCATCAAGAACGCAGGCCTTGAGTCTCCCTTTGATGTAAAGGTTATTAAGAGACTTGCATTCTCCACATGTGAGTTCCTGAAATTATGAGACTTCCCGAGGGATTTACTTCAAGGATGAACGATTTCTTTGACCGCGCAGGTATTACCGGCGCGGGTTTTGAGGAGAGCTTTGACAAGGAGCCTCTGAAGGGGATAAGGATCAACAGGTCCAAGGTCCCTGAGGAGAAGTACCAGGATATCCTTTCATCCCTGGGCCTTTCCGAAGATCCTGTTGCCTGGTGTGACGGGGGCTTTTACGATACCAATGAATCCTCTGGAAACGACCCTTATTACCACGCCGGTGTCTATTATCCCCAGGAGCCTTCAGCCATGCTGCCCGCCCAGGTTCTCTCCGCTAAGCCCGGAGACAGGGTGCTGGATCTCTGTGCTGCCCCGGGAGGTAAAGCCTGCAGGCTGGGGGAGGACCTGAAGGGGGAAGGACTTCTCATCGCCAATGAGATAAATGCAACCAGGGCAAAGGCGCTCCTTAGAAATATCGAGAGGATGGGTATAAGTAATGCCGTGATCCTCAACGAGACTCCCGAAAAGCTGGCAGGCCGTTTCAAGGGCTTTTTCGATAAGATCCTCCTTGACGTTCCCTGTTCCGGGGAAGGCATGTTCAGAAGAGACCCCAATGCGGTGAAGAGCTGGGAGAGGTTCGGACCTGACACATGTATGCCCATCCAGGAGGAGATACTGGAATGCGCTCATCTGATGCTGAGAAGCGGTGGTGAGCTCGTATATTCCACATGTACCTTCTTTGAGGGTGAGGATGAGGAGCAGATAATAAAGTTCATGGAAAGGCATCCCGGATATAAGGTGATAAGCCATCCGGAGATCTCAGGAGTCACATCCCAGGGGGAGGACGGCATCCTTCCCGGAAGCATGAGGATCTGGCCACATCTGTCCAGAGGAGACGGCCATTTCTGTGTCCATCTAAAGAAGTCCGGGGATGAGGAGACGGAGACATTCTCACTGGAAAAGCTCCCTTCCTACAAAAATAAGAGAGACGATAACTATGGTTTCGGTAAGTCCAGGGAAGCATATATCTCTTTCCTTAAGGAGATCCTGAAAGACCCGCCGAAGAATATCGACGGCTTTCTCATGCACAGGGAGAAGATCCATATCCTCCCGGTAAATGAAAGGCTCTTTGACGGCCTTAAGACGGTCAAGCTGGGGATGTTCCCGGGAGAGATCAAGCTCACGACCACGGAGAGGCTGTTTATACCTTCGCATTCACTGGCTCTGACCCTCAGGCAGGAGGATATAAGGGAAGATTCACTTCTCCGCCTTTCCAGGGATGATGAGAGGCTTATCAGATATCTTAAGGGTGAGACCATCATATCTGATGACAGTACATTAAAGAATAAGGGACACGTGATCATTTCCGTTGACGGCTATCCTCTGGGATTCGGAAAGATATCCGGGGACGGATCCGTGAAGAATATGTATCCCAAGGCATGGAGGTTATTATGAGGATCGTTATAGCTACAGGCAATAATGATAAGGTAAGAGAGATAAACGAGATCCTTCAGGGGACAGGATTTGAAGCTGTTTCCATGAAGTCCATCGGAATCGATCCGGACATCGTGGAGGATGCTGATTCCTTCAGGGGCAATGCCCTTAAGAAGGCCATGGCAGTACATGAATATACAGATGATATCGTGATGGCAGACGACTCAGGTCTCTGTATCGACGCTCTTGACGGCGCTCCCGGTATATATTCCTCCAGATTCTGCGGTGAGGATTCCACCTACGAAGAGAAGTTCAAAAAGATCTTCGAGATGCTGAAGGATGTTCCTGAAGAGAAGAGGACAGCACACTTTACCTGCGCCATCGCAGTCGTATATCCCGACGGATCCAGCTTTACCGTGGAGGAGATCTTCGAGGGAGTGCTCCACGAAGAGCCTAAGGGAGAGAATGGTTTCGGCTATGATCCCATCTTCTATGTGCCTGAATACGGCATGACATCTGCGGAGATGAGCCCCGCCATGAAACACAGCATGAGCCACCGCGGAAAGGCACTTCGTGCGATGGTTGAAAAGCTGGTTGAAAAGTGTTAATATCGTTCGTACGCGTACAATTGTCCACCGTATGTGGACTGTCTGAATAAAGAAGAGGAGGGACTTTACACATGGAAATGGAAACGACAGAATATTATCTCGTTGACAAAAAGGTCCTTCCGGAAGTCTTTATCAAGGTCATGGAAGTCAAGCAGCGCCTTAATACAGGCGAGTCTGTATCCGTAAACGAAGCGGTGAGGAAGACAGGGCTTTCCAGGAGCGCGTACTATAAGTATAAGGATTCCGTTCTTCCTTTCTTTGAGGCAACTAACGGCAAGAAGGTGACAGTCCTTATCACAGTAGAGAATTTCCAGGGAATCCTGTCCTCGATACTCAATATAATCGCAGAGTCCAGGGCCAATATCCTGACCATCAATCAGAACATCCCCATCAACGGACTTGCGGATATCTCAGTCTCCATGGAGACACTCAATATGTTCGGTTCCGTAGAGGATATCGTAACAGACATCAAGAGGATCGCGGGAGTCCGTGAATGCAGGGTACTGGGAAGAGAATAAACAGATAATAAAAGTGAATGGAGATATAAGAAAATGATCAACGTAGCAATTTTGGGATTCGGTGTAGTCGGAGCAGGCGTAGCCGAAGTATTGTCGATGAATGCCGACAAGATCTCAAGACACATGGGAGAGGATGTTAAGGTAAAATACATCCTTGATATCAGGGATTTCCCCGGAAGCCCCTTTGAAAGCCTTGTCACCCACGATGCCGACCAGGTATTCGGTGACCCTGACGTAAGCGTCGTAGTAGAGACCATCGGCGGCGCAAGGATCGCTTATGAGTATACGAAGAGAGCACTCTCTTCCGGAAAGTCTGTTGTAACCAGCAACAAGGAGCTTGTTGCTACCCACGGCGTCGAGCTCATGCAGATCGCCAAGGACAATGGCTGCAGATATCTCTTTGAGGCTGCAGTAGGCGGTGGTATCCCCATCATCAGGCCTCTCCACAGATGTCTTGCAGGAAATAAGATCATGAGGATCGCAGGTATCGTCAACGGTACCACAAACTATATCCTTACAAATATGAGGACATCAGGCCTTTCCTACGAGGAAGTGCTTAAGCAGGCTCAGGAGAAGGGATATGCCGAGCAGGATCCCACAGCTGACGTTGAGGGTATCGATGCCCAGAGAAAGCTGTCCATCCTTTCCTCCATCGCCCTGGAAGGTGACTATGTATCTCCCGATGAGATCCATACTGACGGTATCTCCGGCATTACATTGAACGATATCAACTTTGCAACGAAGATCAACTGTTCCATCAAGCTCCTGGCTGTATTCTCCCATATGGACGATCAGAAGCCTTCAGCTTATGTAGCACCTCACTTTGTAGCGAAAAAGTCCCAGCTTGCCCCCGTGGAAGGTGTTTTCAATGCCATCCTCGTAAAGGGTAATGCAGTAGGTACCACCATGTATTACGGAAGAGGAGCAGGTAAGCTTCCCACGGCTTCAGCTGTTGTAGGTGACGTCCTTGAGGCAGCACTTCCCGCCGAGAGAAACGCATATTCATCTGACTGGCACTTTACTGATGCTTCCAGGGTAACTGCTGATTATGAGGATGTGGTAACAAATATCGTCGTAAGGGCAAAAGCAGGCTCCATGGAGAACCTGGTGGATAAGTTCTCTGCCTATACCGTCAAGTCTGTATGGGACGGAAATGACTGCAGTGCAGTTATCGTATTCGGTATCGCACACAAGGATATCGATGCTCTCGTAAAGTCAGTGGAAGGTAATTGGATGCATTACATGGAGTGAAGACGGGACTGAAGGTCTTTTATGATCTCCTTGTAGTCTCTGTGTCTTACACCCGGGAAAACATTGAGCATACGGCCGGCACCATAGTGCCGGCTTTTTATTATGGACTGCCTTATCTCTTCGGCACGCTTTTCCAGCTCTATACGGCTCTCCCTGGCGGCGTCCTTTATCTCGGCTTTGGCCAGGGCTGCACGCACGCGTTTTTCCTGGGCGGCCTGGGTGGTCTTGAGCGCGTTGCTGCCGATCCTGTCTGACATCCGATCGCTCAGGTCCTTAAGGGATGATCCGATCCTGTCCAGCTCAGCCAGCTTTTTGTTGAGGCCTATAAGGGTCAGGGCTGTGATGACAGTATCGGCGATCAGGAGGATATAGAAAGATACGAGAAGTGGGATGTTGAGCATATTTCCCATGAGGACCTGTACTGCCATGGCGATGCCTTTGTGGGCGATCTTTATGGCAAATACCACAGCCAGTCCCCAGATAAAGCTGAAGGCGGGACAGATATATCCGTTCAGGTTGAGGGGCATATCGGAGTAGTCCCACCATCTGGCGTGGAAACACTTATCCAGGATAAAGCCTGCGATGAGCTCGATGACCGTGGTGAAGACGATGCCCTCAAGGAACAGGAGGATAAAGCTGTCGGATCCTATGAGATAGTAGAAATAGAGAACGGCCGTCATGCCGAATCCGTAGACAGGGCATACCGGGCCGTTTAAAAATCCTCTGTTGACTATATTGCCTTTGACTGAAGCGTGGAAGATAACTTCGACTACCCAGCCGATAAGGGAATATATGATAAAGAACCACAAGACTTCGTTGAGTGTCATGGTGATCAGATCTGGTTGTCGCAGTATTCCTTATAAAGTACAGCCAGTTCGTTCATATCCTGGTTCATCTTGACCTGGAGCCTTGAGATATCCTTAAGGTTCTTGGCCTCGATGGCGTGCTTGATGGATGTGAATACAGAAGTCGTCTCATCAGTATTCTTAGCAAGTGACATCCTGATGCTGTCGATGTCAGACCAGGCTACATCGTCGATCATATTGGATGTGGAATGCTTCTTTGTATAACCGCGGAGCGTTACCAGGTTAGAGGGGATGATCCTCTCAAGGAGCTCATACTGCCACTTATCCAGCATGGCGTGGGAGTAGGAGGAAAGGATCCTGTCATTGAAGACGCCGCCTGCGCAGAGGATGTCCGTAACGGAATCTGCGGAGATGAAGTTCTTCAGTGAATCATATACTGTGGCAGGAGGAGTTCCGAAGAGCTTATCTCTCTCGTCCTCTGTCATATCCTCGAAGATATCATCCTCGCATCTGTAGAGACGGTCTGCCTCCAGATAGTCACCGGGTGTGCCGTAGGGCTTGACAAATTCAGCCTCAAGAGAAGAAGTGTCCTTTCCGGACTTAAGTGCATAGTCGATACCGTCCAGCATGCACTGATAGATAGCTGAAAGGCAGAGATATGTATTCGTGTGGGGGTTAGGGGAGCGGAGCTCGAACCTTGTAGCCTTGGGATTGTTCTCTGTCCTTACGAGACCCAGGAGAACGGAACGGTTCCTGGAAGGGGACAGCACGTCCTTTCCGATGGAGGCTACCGCATGGGTGGGGGCCTCGAATCCGGGCTGAAGTCTCATAAATGCATCAGTCGTGGCAGATACGAAGGGATTGATAAGATCGTAGTTCTTCATGATGCCCATGAGGGAACCCCAGCCGATCTTGCTCAGGAAATCCTTCTGCATATCCCTGGGAGCGAAGAGGTTGATCTTCTTTCCGTTCTTAAGGAATGCAACTGCATTTACATGTGTATGCTCACCAGAACCTGCGACTCCGGGGATAGGCTTAGCATCAAAGCTTACCTCAAGGCCGTGCATACGGAAGATCTCCTTGATGAGGATCCTGGCCGTAAGCTCATAATCTGCACCCTGAAGGGCATCTGAATATCTCCAGTCCACCTCCAGCTGCTCCATGATGCTGTGGAAGTCTCCTGATGAAGTAACAGCAGCCTTTACGCCGCCTACTTCCTTATGTCCCATCTCGGGATTGAAGCCGTACTGGTCGAGTACCAGGATGACCTGCTCGAGAGCTGTCCTTACGACGCCCTTTGTCCTCTTCCAGTATGATTCCTTAAGGGTCTGGGAGATGGAGAGCTGCTCAGTGGAGATCTTCTCGTCCGGGGAGTTTACCCAGAACTCAAGCTCTGTAGCCATGATAAGGGTGATCTTGGAAAGGTCTTCGGGCTCAAAGCCGTATTCCTCGCAGAGCTCCCTGTTGTTCTCGAAGATATCGAAGAGCCTCTTTTCGAAGTAATCAGCGCTCTTCTTAAGGACTGACCTGGAGCATACAGGCTCTCCGTTGTGGAGAAGGAAGGAGGGGATACGGAGTGTTCCCACGGGAAGTCCCGTGACCGTATCTATGTGCTCATAGTTGTAATCAACATACCAGACTACTTCCGAGTCGGGTACCAGATCTACCTTACCGTCGTTAAGGGTGGCGATGCCGGGAAGGACAACGGAAGAACCGTCTGTCTGTACCGCATCTCCGTTTAAGTAATTTTCAAGATTGTCGTGGAAGTCCTTGATGGGGATCTTCTCGTCCGTGTCATTTCCTGCCAGATCTACAGCTGCCAGAGAAACGAACCTTATCTCGGGATGTGCCTCAAGTATTGCTGTAATGTCCGAGACAGAATGCTTCTCGGGGGGGATGATGCTGACAAGATCAGGATATACCTTGAATTCAGTCATATTGATTGTTCCTACCGCTTCTTTATAAATTCACTGTATTCTATCATATTTAACTTGATTTTTAATATTAAGTTGTTGCAAAATCATCCCATGAGAAATTCTTTGTTGGATATATTCAAAATAGACGACGTCGGGAAGCGGATTTCTGTGCGTATCATATTCGCAGCCATGCTCCTGATGCGCGTTTCGATATATCTCTGTCCCATCGGAGACAACGATTTTGATCAGTTTTACTACTGGTTCCTGGATGTGGGATCCGATATGGACAAGATGGCATCAGTGACCTTGGCAGATGTTCCCATTACCCGGGGCAATCTCCTGAACCTCTTATCCATCGTGGTCATAGATTTCCTGTGCATCGTGGGATCCTACCTTTATGTGGCTCTCTATATCAGGGATTACAGGCTTAAGGGCCTTTCCCCCAGAAGACCCCTTGATGCTTCCAATATACTCTTACGCTTAATTATCATCTCCCTGATCACTGCATTTTTGTATATTCCGCTCTTTATATTGGTATTGTATTTATTTCTGATTTTTATTATCATCTTCCCGTGCATGGCGATGTATCCCGCATGTTTTCTGTCAGGAGACTCCGGGATATTCGATTCGGCAGTGCAGGCGGTAAACCGCACAAAGGGATATTTCATCGTAAATATGAGGAATTTCAGCTTGATACTGCTGGGCTTTTTCATCCTTGACGGGGTTGCTTCCCTTATAGGACACTTTCTTCCTGCCGCCGGGTACGTCTTAAGGCCTTTGGTTGCAGTATTTGCGCTTCTGTCCTGTGCACGTTATATCGGAATGGTCTACTGCAGGATGCTCGAGATCCCGGGTAACCGCCGCCGACCCCCGGCACGGCCGGCCGCTTAACAGATAATGATGCTTCAGCTGAGGCAAAGTTATATACAGATTTAATTAACATAGATGGAGGTTGACTTTAATGGACAACAACGAATTAGCGATCTTAAAGCACACTGAGTGGCAGGGAAAGATCGAGGTTATCGCACGTGCTCCCGTAAGTTCCAAGGAGGATCTTGCAGTAGCATATACACCCGGTGTAGCAGCACCCTGCCTTGAGATCTCTGACAATACTGATCTTTCCTACAAGTACACGAGAAGACATAACCTTGTAGCAGTAGTTACAGACGGTACAGCAGTTCTCGGACTCGGTGATATCGGACCTGAGGCCGGTATGCCCGTTATGGAAGGTAAGTGTGCTCTCTTCAAGGCATTCGGTGACGTAGACGCTTTCCCTCTCTGCATCCGTTCCAAGGACGTGGACGAGATCGTTGATACAGTTGCTCTCCTTGCCGGTTCCTTCGGCGGTGTCAACCTTGAGGATATCTCCGCTCCCAGATGCTTCGAGATCGAGAAGAAGCTCAAGGAGAGGGAAGATGTCGATATCCCGATCTTCCACGATGACCAGCATGGTACAGCTGTTATCACACTTGCAGGTATG